>JBDSGI010000494.1:0-2641 GCA_039919035.1 Opitutaceae bacterium | reverse complement strand
GCGATGATCTACAGCGTGATCGTCAAGATCGGGGTCGATATTCTCGTCGCCCTCGGGGTGTTCGTCCTCGGATGCGTCGCCGTGATGCTCCTGCATCTTTTCGGGACGATGTCGTTGTGGATCAAATTTTGGACGCAGCGGAGCCCCGCGCAGGTGTGGAAGGATATGAGGGCGGTGCTCATCACCGCGTTTTCCACCAGTTCCAGCAACGCCACGCTGCCCGCGGCGTTGGCGTGCGCGAAGGACACGTTGAAGGTGCAGCCCAGCGTAGCCGGTTTCGTCCTGCCGCTCGGCACCACGATGAATATGAGCGGCACGGCCCTGTATGAAGGCTGCGTGGTGCTTTTCGTCGCGCAGGTCTTCGGCGTGGACCTGACCGCCTCGCAGCAAATCACCTTACTGCTGTTGTCGGTGCTCAGCGCGGTGGCAGTCGCGGGCATTCCCGGCGGCTCGCTGCCCCTCATCGCCGGTCTGCTCTCCACCTTTGGCATCCCCCCCGAGGGCATCGGCATCGTGCTCGGGGCGGACCGCATTCTGGACATGACGCGCACGATGACGAATGTCGGCGCCGATCTGGTCACCACTTTGGTGGTCGATGCCCAGGTGGCGCGCGCCGAGGCCGAAGCCGGCTCGGCCGGATAGGCACAAAAAACGCCGGGCGGTGAAGCCCGGCGTCGGTAGATTTGAGGAGGACGCCGCTCAGTTCGCGTCTTTTTTCTTCCGCTTTTTCTTCGGCTCTTCGCCGGTGCCGACAAATTCATCCTTGGTCAGCTTACCGTCGTGATTCTTGTCCATCTCGGCGAAGCGGGCTTTGGCCGCCTCAGCGGTGAGCTTGCCCTTCTCGGCCTCGGAGAACTCGGCCTCAGTGATGTTGCCATCGCCGTCTTTATCGACGGAGGCAAAGGTGGCGGCGGGGGTGGCGTTCTTTTTCTTGTCGCCCTTGGCGGCGAACATCACGGCTGGCAGAGCAACCGCGGCGGCAATCGTAACAACGAGCAATCGGTGGGTGAGTTTCATTTTTAGGGGAGGTGCAATCGAGACATTCGATGCGTGCTGCCATGACGGCATCCGCGTCAATTGGTTTCAACCGGGCGGGTTCAAATTCCGGCACCCCTCCGCCAGCCCCTATTAGTGCGCATTTTCTGCGCACCCGCCGCCCGATTTGCGCAAACCGTGCGCGAATATCGATCTTCTCGACGAGGTTCGCTTCCGCTCGTAACCGTTGGCGGTTCGGGTGCGTCGAGCACACCGATCCCCTTCGCCCCATGAAACACTCGATCGCTTCCAAATCCACCGCTGCCATGCGCGCCCTCCGCCTTGCCAGTGTCGCCGCCGCTGTCTTCACCCTCGCCCATTTCGCTTCCGCCCAAAATGGAGCCGCTCCGACCGACCCAAACGGCGGACGCCGCCGCGGCGGTGGCACCCCGGGCGGCCAAGACGCCGGCGGCCGCGGTAATTTTTCCCCCGAAGACATGCAGGCCCGCATGCTGACCTCCCTTCGTGAGCGGCTCGGCGTCACCAGCGACGAGGAATGGACCCTCATTTCGAACAAGCTCAACGCCGTGACGGAACTTCGGCGCGCCAGCGGCGGCGCTGGTGGTGGTGGTTTCGCCTTTGGCGGCGGCCGGGGTGGTCCACCCGGCGGTGCGCCCGGCGGCGGCGGTGATACCAGCGGCCGCGGTGGCCGGAGTGGTCGCGGCGGCAGTAATCCGGAACTCGCAGCCCTACAGGCGGCCGTCACCGACAATCTTCCGGAGGCCGAAATCAAATCCCGTTTGGAACGCGTGCGCGAGACGCGCCGAGATAACGAGGCCAAGCTGCTCAAGGCGCAGGAGGATCTCCGCGCACTGCTATCGGTCAAGCAGGAGGCCGTCGCAGTCATGTTCGGCCTGCTGCCCTGATCCGACCCTAATTTCCGTGTCCACCGCCACCGCTAACTCCAGCGGCGCCCACGGCGTCGTCCCCGAATTGCTCACCCGCATGATCGCGGCGCGGCAGCTCACCGAGACCGACGCCCGCGCCTTCCTCCAGCAGAACGCCGAAACCGACCCGCCCACCGAGGAGCGCGTCCTGCGCTGGCTGGCGCGCGAGTATGGCGTCGGCTTCGCCTCCCTCGACGAGTTGGAGCCGGACAAGCAGGTGCTCGCGCTCTTCCCCGCCCGCCTGTTGCTGCGCGACGAGCTGCTGCCGTTGCGCCGGGTCGATAACGAAATCGAGATCGCCACCAGCCGGCTCTTTGCCACCCAGGGCATCGACGGCCTGAAGGCCCTCACCGGTTTGCGCCTCCGCCCCGTCCTCGCGACGAGCGAGGTTATCAACCGCGAGATGAAGAAGCGGCTGGGGGTCGGCGCCGACACCATCGACACGCTCGATGACGAGGCCGGCCTGCAGGTCGTCGACGAGAACGGTAGCACCGACAATAATCTCGACGAAGCCGCCGAGGACGCGTCGATCATCCGCTTCGTCAACCAAGTCCTGAAGGACGCGATTGAGCTGCGCGCGTCGGACGTCCATCTCGAGCCTTTCGAGGACGAGCTGCGCATCCGCTACCGCATCGACGGTATCCTGCAGGAGGTGCCCGTGCCCGCGCAGATCAAGCGCTTCCAGCCGGCGATCGTGGCGCGCGTGAAGATTCTCTCGC
>JBDSGI010000493.1:0-5298 GCA_039919035.1 Opitutaceae bacterium | reverse complement strand
GAGTTGCGGCATCACCTGAAGGAATTCGCGGGTCGCCCGACGGAATTGTATTTCGCCGAACGCCTGACAAATCACTGCAACGGCGCCAAAATTTACCTCAAACGCGAAGACCTGCTGCACACCGGCGCGCACAAGATCAACAACGCCCTCGGCCAGGCGCTGCTTGCCCGTCGCATGGGGAAAAAGCGCGTGATCGCCGAGACCGGCGCGGGGCAGCACGGCGTGGCCACGGCGGCGGTGTGCGCGAAGTTTGGGCTCGAGTGTGTGGTTTACATGGGGGCGGTCGACATGGAGCGGCAGGCGCTGAATGTGTTCCGGATGCGGCTCATGGGCGCGGAGGTTCGTGGCGTTGAGGCCGGCCAGAAAACCCTCAAGGAAGCGATCAACGAGGCGATGCGCGACTGGGTCACGAATGTCCGCGGCACGCACTACATTCTTGGTTCGGCCCTCGGCTCGCATCCCTATCCGATGATGGTGCGCGATTTTCACCGCGTGATCGGGCAGGAAGTGCGCGAACAAATCATGGCGCGCGAAGGTCGTCTCGCCGACGAGATGATCGCGTGTGTGGGCGGCGGCTCAAATGCCATTGGTTTTTTCCACGAATTCCTTGAGGACCCCAAAGTGCGCCTCATCGGCGTCGAGGCCGGCGGGCGCGGCATCACGCTGGGCGACCACGCCGCCCGCTTCGAGGGCGGCAAGCTCGGCGTCTTGCAGGGCTGCAAGACCTACATCCTCCAAAACGAGGACGGCCAAATCCAGCTGACGCACTCCGTGAGCGCCGGCCTCGACTACGCCGCGATCGGGCCGGAGCACGCGTTTTATCGCGACCGCCAGCGCATCGCTTTCGCTTACGCGTGCGATGAAGAAGTGATGGACGCTTTTCAACTCTGCTCACGGCTGGAGGGAATTATTCCAGCGCTTGAGAGCACGCACGCCCTGGTGCACGGCTTGAAGCGGGCGAAACAGATGCGCGGCGACGAAATTCTTATTATCAACCTTTCCGGCCGCGGCGACAAAGACGTGAACCAGGTCGCAAAAATCCTGGGCGTGAAGCTATGAAAAGCATGACCGGCTACGGTCGCGCGACGGCGGTAATCGAGAATTTATCGCTCACCGTGCAGGTGAGTTCGGTGAATCGAAAGACGCTCGATCTCACGATCAGCCTGCCGGAGCAGTGGGAAAGCCTGGAGCCCGCGATCGGCGAACTGGTGCGCAAGCACGCGTCCCGCGGCAAGGTGCACGTGGATGTCGAGGTGACGGGCGACAAATCGGCCCCGCAGGCCACGTGGGACGAGCCCGCCGCGGCCGCCGCGTTGGAGCGGCTGCAAATTTTCACCCTGCGGCAGGGCGTGGAATTTCGGCCGACGACCGATCTGCTCTGGCAGGTCGTGAATGCGCAGCGCCGGACGAGTGACTTTCCGAATGTCGATGCGGCGCAGGCCACGGTGCTCGAAACGGTGGGCACCGCGTTGCGGGCGTTTGCCGCGATGCGGGCCAAGGAAGGCGAGGCCTTGCTGGTCGATTTCCTCGGGCGGGCGCAGACCCTGCAGCGGCAGGTCGAGCTCATCGTCGGCCGTGCGCCGCAGGTGCCGGCGCACTATCGCGAGATGCTCGCGAAGCGGCTGCGCGACGCGGGCCTTGAATTCGATCTGAACGACGAGCGTGTGCTGCGCGAAATCGCGCTCTTCGCCGACCGCTGCGACGTCACGGAGGAAATCACCCGGCTCCGCAGCCACTTCGAGCAGTTTTCCGCGCTCCTGAAATCTGACGGCGAGATCGGGCGGAAGGCGGAGTTCATTCTGCAAGAGATCGGCCGGGAGGTGAACACGATCGGCAGCAAGGCCAACGACCTTACGATCGCGCGGGCCGTGATCGAGCTGAAGAACGAGCTGGAGCGCGTGCGCGAACAAATCGCGAACGTGGAGTAGGGGATCTCATTGCGAGGCGCGGTCGCGCCGAAGTCATCCCCCTGGATCGGCCCGCCCAGCGACGCCGGGCTCGCGAAGACGATTCACCTTGGCGCGCGCAGCGACTGCAGGATGTAGAGGATGACGCCGACGCAGATGCCGGAGTCGGCGACGTTAAACGTCGGGTAGATGTAGCTGCCGAAATGCAGATCGACGAAATCGATCACGTGGCCGTGCAACAGGCGGTCGATGAGGTTCCCGATAATGCCGCCGCAGAGGAGCCCGAAGCAAATTTGCGCGAGTGGTTGGCGGAGGCCGAGCGAGTGGCGCCAGAAATAGATCGCGAGCAGGGTTCCGGCCGCCAGCGCGGCGAGCACCATGCTCCGCCCCGTGAACATGCTCCATGCGGCCCCCGTGTTGCCGACGTGGATGAGGTAGAAAAACCCGCGAATGACCGGGATGTCGTTGCCGACAGCGTGGGAGTGGAACGGATCGAACGGCACGTGCGCAGCGATCCAAAACTTGGTCGCCTGATCGAGCACAAGCACGCCGGCCGCGAGCGCGAGCAGCAGCCGATAGGCCGCCACGCGCGAGATTCTCGATTTTCGATTTTCGATATTCGGTTCACCGGAGGCGTCGGCCGGGTCGGCGGTTGTGGGGTGATCGGGCATGATTGCCGAAATCGAAAATCCAAAAATCCGAAATCGAAAATCCGCTTACTCGTCGCCGCCGCCGTCGTCCATCATCTTGCCGGCGCCGTCCTCGCCCATTTCGCCGAAGAGGCCGGCCTGGGTGCGGGAGCGGTGGCGGTTGCGCTCGAGATCCTTCTGGGCCTCGGCGGAGTGGCGGGTGAAAGGCACGGCGAGGAGCCGCTCTTTCGCGATCGGCTTCTGGGTGATTTCGCAGACGCCGTAGGTGCCGTCATGGATGCGCTTGAGGGCGGCGTCGATTTCGGAGAGCGCCTCCTGCTCGCTCGCGACCATGCTGAGGGCGAAATCGCGGTCGAAGGTGTCGGTGCCCGCATCGGCCATGTGCTGGCCGTAGGAAGAGAGATCGCCGGCGTCGTCCTTGGCGGAGCGCTTGAGCGTCTCCTCGGAGTGGCGCTCGATGCCTTCCGTGAGATGCGCACGGAGGTCGTGCAGCAGCTTGTAGTAGCGCTTGAATTTCTCCGGCACATCCTTGTCGCTCGCTAGATCGACGGGCTTTCCCTTCTTGGGATTGAACCCAAGAATATCGGCGAGCGACGCGGCTTTGACGTGTTGGGGCTTCACTTTTACCGCGCTGGCGAGCGCGGCCTGCTTCGCCGCGGTCTTGTCGCTAGGCTTGGCGGTGAAGGGCAGGTTGGTCTTGCTCGTGACGGTCTTCGCGATGGCGCGGACCTCGTCGAGGCTGAAGGCGATGGGCTTGGCGGGCGCCTTGCGCTTCAGGATGCTGTCGCGCAGGGCAGTTTTCTTGGACGATTTTTCCATGGAGGGAGATGCTTTCTCTGGTTTGGCGACCGGCGCGGGCTTGGCAGCGGCGGGTCGGGACGGGGCTGGCGCGGGTTTCTTCGCGGCCGGCTTGGCGACCGGTTTGGCCGCAGACTTGGGCTTAGACTTGGACTTCGGTGCGGCCTTGGCCGCCGGCTTGGCGACCGGTTTCTTAGCGTGAGACTTGGGTTTTTGTTTCTTGGCCATGGGGAGTTTGGGTTAAGAAATTATGGAGTGCCCAGCGCCTCGCTGCAACGCGGGCAGACTTCGCCGTGCGAGCCGGGCGCGAGCGCGGGCACCCAACGCCAGCAGCGCGGACAGCGGACGAAGCCGCGTTCGCTGCAGGGTTGAACGCCGACCTGGAATGCCTCGACGGTATCCGCGCGCAGGCTGACCTGCGACACGATGAAAAGTTCTGGGAGGAAGTCGCGGTGCTTCTGAAGCAGGGACGAAGCGGCGTCGTTGGCCGGCGTCGTTAGCGTGATGGTGGCGTCCAGAGATTTGCCCAGCTTGCCGGCGGCACGTTGCGGTTCGATGGCCTCGTTGACGAGCGCGCGGATCTTCAGGAGCGCGGCGATGTCGGACTCGATTTCAGGATTCGTCCACTCAGCGGGTGCGACGGGCCAGTCTTGAAGGTGGATCGAGTCACTTGAGTATTCGACCTGGCTGGTGGCATAGGCCCAAGCCTCGTCACACGTGAAGGTGAGCACCGGCGCGAGCAGGCGCACGAGCGCGCCGAAAATGTGGTGGATCGCGGTTTGCGAGGAGCGGCGGAGCGGTGAATTCGTGCCGAGCGTGTAGAGGCGATCCTTCAGCACGTCATGATAAACGGCCGAAAGCGTGACCGCGCAGAACTGGTTGCAGAGCTGGTAAACGCGGTGGAATTCGTAGGCGTCGTAGGCCGCGGTGCATTCGCGAATGAGGACGGCCGTCTGGTGCAAAGCCCAGCGATCGAGCGTGTCCAGCTGCCCGACCGGCACGGCATCTCGCGTCGCGACGAAATCGAACAGGTTGGAGAGCTGGTAGCGAAACGTGTTGCGGAAAAGCCGGTAGGACTCGCCGACATTTTTAAGAATCTCGTCGTCCACCGGGATGTCGTCGCGGAAATCCTGCGAGGCGATCCAGAGGCGGATGACGTCGGCACCGTGCTGGGCGACGTAGGCGTCGCTCGTCTGAGGCTTCTGGTAGGTCGAACTCTTGGAGATTTTCTGGCGCGCTTTGTCGACGATGAACCCGTGCGTGAGCACCGCTTTGTAGGGCGCGGCGCCAAATGCGATCACGCTCGTCCAGAGGGAGGATTGAAACCAGCCGCGATGCTGGTCACTGCCCTCCAGATAGAGATCGGCGGGCCACGACGTGCCGCCCTGACCGCGCTTGAGTGTGGCGGCGTGGGACGAACCGGAATCGATCCACACATCGAGGGTGTCGCGGCCACAGGTGAGGGCCGAAGGAGCGGGCCAGTGGGCGGGCAGCGTTACGCCGGCGAGAATCTGCTCGGGCGTGGCGTCATACCAGAGATTCGTGCCCGACTGCGCAAACTTGTCCGCGACGGCGCGGGCGACGCCGGCATCGAGGTAGGCGGTTTTCTTTTCGTCGTAGAACGCGGGAATCGGCACGCCCCACGAGCGCTGGCGGCTGATGCACCAGTCGGGCCGCGACTCGACTGCGCCGCGAATGCGGGCTTCGCCCCACGCGGGAATCCAACCCTGCGCGGCGGCGATTTTTTTGATCTCGTCGAGGGCGATTGCGCGGCGGTTATTCTTGTCGAGCGAGACGAACCACTGATCGACGGCGCGGAAAATGATCGGTGTCTTCGAGCGCCAGCAATGCGGATAGCTATGAAGATATTTCGCCTTGGCGAGGAGTGCGCCGGCTTCGGCGAGTTTCTTCAGGACGGCGAGATTCGCGGGCGAAGGTTTTTT
>JBDSGI010000492.1:0-5054 GCA_039919035.1 Opitutaceae bacterium | reverse complement strand
GGTATTCCTGAGGGCAGGTCGGCAACCCGCCCTACTTTTGTTTCACGCGATAGATAAATCCATCCTCCGCCCCAATGAGCAACTCGCGCGAGGCGGCGAGGTAAGTGGGCTTCGTCGCGTGGCCGGTAAGAACGTGGGTGCTGACCGGGCCCTCATCGCGGAAGGCCCATTGGCCGGCGGCATTCTTGCCGAGGTTGCGGAAGAAATTCACGTTGGGATTGCTGTTCATCAGAATGTCCGGCTTGCCGTCGCCGTCCCAGTCCACGATGGAAAACGTGCGGCGGCCGCCGCGGCCGTAGACGCCGGCGCTGAGACGCAGCAGGCCGGATTCTTTGTTCTGCGGCTGGCCGTTGCTATCGAAGATGCTGGCACCCTCGCTCCAGAAAACGCGCTGCGCCGGCAGGAGCTGAAGTTTCCCCTCGGCGCCGCGTTTGCGCTCGTAGAGTGCCAGGTAGCCCTCGGCGTCGGACATCACGAGATCCATCAGGCCGTCGCCGTTCCAATCGATCATCTGCGGCGTCGTGCGCCACTGGGAAATGAGTTCACTGCCCTTGGGCTTCCACCAATTCCATGCGGGCGCGGGATTCGGTGCGCCGGCCGGGAGCGTGAGTTCGACGGGTTGGCCGGCGGCGAGTTTCGCTGCGGTGCGGGTGCCAATGTTTTTATACCAGATGATTTTCCCCCAGATGCCGTTGGTGATGATGTCGGGCAGCCCGTCGCCGTCCCAATCGGCGACGCTGAGAATCGAGTAGCCCCACTTCGCCTCGGCGGGGCCCTGGATGGATCCGTTGGGGCCGGCTTGCTCGCGGATGAGCTGGCCAGCGGCGCTGAGGTAGCGCGGCGCGGCCCAGCGCGCAGGCGTGCCACCGAGATTTTCGATGAACGCGATGTAGCCGGCGCTGTTGCCAACGATCAGGTCCTCATCGCCGTCGCCGTCCCAATCGACGGCGTAGGGTGTGCAGAGCGCGCCGAACTTCACGTCCTGTGCGAACTGCCGGAAATACCGCGGTGGCAAAAACTGCGGCATTCCGTCCACGGTCTTGCCGGTGTTTTCGAGGAAAGCCACGCGGCCGTCTTCGTCGCCGCACACGATGTCGAGAAAACCGTCGCCGTTAAAATCCACGGCGGTCGGCGTGATCATGCAGAGATCCATCGTGAGGCGCTGGCCGCCGAGGGTGAGTGCGCGGCCGGCGGCGTAGGCGGGCTTGGTGCGCGTGCCGGTGTTCTCGTAGAACGTGAAGCCGTCGCGAAACTCGCCGCAGATGAGATCGAGTTTCCCGGTGCCGCGGAAGTCGCCCCACATCGGAGACGGCATGCCGTAGGGGTCGACGTCCTTGCCGCCGGCCTGGAGGCGCACGGGCGCCGCGTAGGCGGGCTGGTCATTCGTGCCAGTATTGCGGAGGACGTAAACGTAACCGCGTAACTTGCCACGGGTCCACTCGCCCTGGGCGTTGAACGCGCCTTCGCCGCCCGGCAGCGGCCCGAAGTCGCCCCAGAAATCAATCCCGACCGAAACGTCGAGCACGCCGTCGCCGTCGAAATCCACCAATTGCCACTGGTTTTGGCGGATGCTGCCGGGTTCGGTGTGAATTTTTTCCGGCACGCCGAGCTGGTGCGGTTTCGTGAACTGCGACTTCAAGAAATCGGGAAACGTGTTGCCGCGAAAGTTGTAGATCTCGCTGCCGGCCGGCTTCGCCGAGGCGGTGGCGGTCACGACCGGTTTGCCGGTGACGTAGGAGATGCCGACGGAAGGCGCGGACTTTCCGACGAGCACAGCGGGCTTGAAGATCGGCAGCTTCGTCTGCGTATCCGTCTGGCCGCTGTTCTCGAAGAACCACGTGCCGTTGTAGGGCTTGTCCGTGCAGACGACGACGAGGTCCATCAGCCCATCGCCATTGTAATCCATCGGCAGCGGCCACGCCCACAGCCCGACGCCGACGTCGGTGATGAGTCCGGGATTGTTATACGCCAGACGCGGCAGTTCCGCTTCGGCGGCACGCACCGACGGCACGGCGAACACTGGAGCGATCAGGAACGAGGCCACCAGGCGTTTGAATCGAGCGTGCATAGGAAGGGTCAGTTGCCGCCGGGCGTGAGCGAGGCGTTTTTTGGGTGCGACACAAAGTAGAGAGGACCATCTCCCGTCCCGAACCGCAGGTCACCCTGCGCGCGCCCGGGCCAGTGCCTAATCGTCGGGGCGGTCGAGCAGCCCGCAAGCACCAACGAACGCACCGGCTTCGTCCTTGACGGGAGCCGCAGCGGATCGGCCCGAATCACCTGCCCAAGCGCGTTGGCCATCTTCGGAGCATTCCAACGCGTCAGTTTGAGCAGTTCGGCGTTTGACAACGGCATGGTGTCAAATGCGGGATTAGAACTTACCCTCCAAACCGATGGTAATCGTCGTGCCGCCAATGAGCGTTCGTTCCCTTTGATCGCGAATGCCACGGTAGTATGACTGCGGCTCGTTGGTCAGGTTGGACACATCGGAAAACAGGCCGAGACCGCGGCGCAGTTCGTAATTGAATCCGAGGTTAATGACCTTGCGCGCGAGGTAGTATTGATTGCGGCCCACGGTTGCCGCGCTGTAGGCGCGAATGTAGTCGCTCTGGTAGTTCCACAGTAGCCGGGTGCTAAGCCTTCGGTAGCGCCAGGAGAGGCTCAGATTGGCGGTGCGCGGAATAAAGCCGACGACCTGGTCTCCCGTCAGAGTCGAGCTTCCGCCAAAGTCGCCGTGGGTGGTGATCGCCGTGTAATTGGCGGAGAGGGCCAGAGTTTTCAGCAATCCGGGCAAGGAAGTGAACTGCTGCTGATATGTTAGTTCCCAGCCTTGCACATAGGCCGTGCCAGCGTTGGACGAGGTGAGAATCGTGTAGCCGCCAAAGTCGCCATTGTAACCATTGTTCGCGCCGGTCGGAACCGTGCCGGATATGGTGCCGCTTACGATGAAGTCTTTGATCGTCTTTTGGAACCAGCCGGCCGAAAGCTGGCCAACCGGCTCGAAATAATATTCGAGGGTCGCATCCCAGTTCGTCGCGAGCTGCGGCTTGAGCGACTGGTTGTTGATCGTCAGTGTCTGCGCGGTATCGTTAAAAGACTCCGTCGGGAGCAGGTTCGAAAAGGCGGCGCGAGCAAAGCTCTGGGACCAACTGACGTGCGCCTTGACGTTCGAGGTGAGGTCGTAGGTCAGATGAGCGCTCGGAAACGTCTTCGTGTAGCTCCCCACCCGATCGCGATAATTGCTCGCGTAATCCTTGATCGCGGACCCGAGCGGATCGGCCACCTGCTGAGCGGCGGTCGTGCCTATCTTGGCCTTCGTATAGCCCCAGGCGTCGTCCTCGGTTTTTTCGCCACGCACGCCGGCGATGAAACCCAGTCCGTGGAACTTGCCCTGCACCATGCCGTAGCCCGAGGTGACGAATTCAGTCACCCCGCGGGTGCCGGTGAAATACTGCTGTTCGCGATAGTAATTATCTTCGCTCCAGAGGGCCGTATTGACCGGCTTGTAGTCCTTGATGAATTGGGCGCCCTCCCATTGCGGGATCTTGAGTCCGGTCTTCAACGATGACCACGTGACGATGGACGGATCGCTCGGGAGCGCGGTCGTGCCGGTATAGTTCCAGCGTTGGGCGCCGCCGTTCTCAAAAAATTTTTGCATGCGATAATCTGCGCCGGCTTTCACCGCCAAGGGGAATTCTGTCGGCAAGCTGTATTTGGCGTTGGCGCGGTATTCGAGGGTCTCGGTGTTACGTTTGCTGTTGCGCGCGGTGATCGCCCCGTTCGGGCGGTAGTTCAACGGATCGGTGATGTCAGGCCCCGCGGTTTGGATGAACGAGGGATAGAGATCCGATTTTGTGCGATCGAGGGTCCAGCCGATGCCGGTGATGCGGTTCGTAAACGAGCCGCCCCCACCCACCCCAAGATGGCTGTGCTGCGAACTGCCGTTCACCGTGTAGTCTAAGCTGAGCCGATCAAACTTGTGTTCGCCTTCGAAGTTTATCTGCCGCGTCCGGCCGTAGAAGCTGAACATGGTCTCGGTCACGTCGATGATGGAAGTCGCGACCGGACGGACCGACGTGAGGCGATCAGTGTAGCCCGGAATCACACCCGAGGTGGTGGCGTTGGGCGCGGTTTGATTCGTGAACGCGCGAGTTTCGTAGAGGCGATTGAACGGCTCATTGGCGTCGCTGACGATCACGCCGAACGAAAACTTGGTCTGCGGCGACAGCCGGTAGTCCGCCTTGAGGTTGAAAGCCTCCTGTTTGCGATTGTTGAAGGCGTCCTGCGTGCGAAAATCCCACACGTAAGCCGGCGTGTTCGTGGTGTTCTCGTAGTCGCGAATCGTGCGAAAATAGCCAGCAACGTTCTCGCTATAGAACGTGCTGATCGCGATCCCGAGATTACGCTGGCCGCCCAGCACGTCGAAGACCTCTTGATAGCTGAAGTTCAACAGGGGATGGGACGGATGATCTTTGCGCAGCGGAATCTGTTGCGAAAAGCTAGGAGCGAATCGCATGCCGGCGCTGTAGGAAAACCGGCGCTTTTCTGCCATGCTGAGCGGGGAGCGCGTCTTGAGATTGATCGTGCCGCCCAAGGAATCGGCGGACTGATCAGGCGTGTGCCCTTTGATCACTTCGAGTTGGTCGAAGATTCCACCCGTCAGGGCGTGGGTCTGAAACTGGCGGTTCGCGCCGCCGTTGCCGGCAACGAGGCTGCCGTCGATTGTCACGCGGTTCTGCGTCGGACCAAATCCGCGCACCGTTAATCCGGACACGTTGCCTTCGTCGTCGAGATTGCCCGCTACACCGGGAAGGCGCATCGCGAGTTCGCCCGCGCTCATGTTAGGCAGGTTGCCGAACTGATCCATGGAGACCACATTCTTCACGTTTTCGGCGTTGCGCTGCGCCGTGATGGCAGCCGCGCTCCCCTCTCGCGCTCCGGAAACCGTGAACGTATCCAGCTTGTAAACGCCCGAACTCAAATCGAAGTTGCGCACCGCGCGCTGGCCGGCCGCCACCGTCACGGAACTGCGGGCGGTGTCGAGGCCGGTGTAAGAG
>JBDSGI010000491.1:0-4849 GCA_039919035.1 Opitutaceae bacterium | reverse complement strand
GTCAGCGGCAACGGCGCTTCGTCGCCGTTCAGCACGAGATCGGCGGTGAAGCCGTCCGCTCCGATTGATCGCGCGGTGAGTCGCTGTTGACCAAGGCTCACTTCAAAAGGAGTCGTCGCCTTGAGTTTCATCGTGACGCCGGCGCCCGGTAGGACCACTTGGGTGCGGAGCTGAAGCTGCCCGTGACGCTGCATCAGATTGGAGAGGGCTTGATGTTCCGCCGATTCGTCGGTGAACGCGGCGGCGATCGCCGTGCCGAGATGCGGCAGCCAGCCCTTCCATGAACCAGCGGAGTTGGCCTCGCCGCCACTTGCGCCGGCGAAGGGCGCGGGCGTCCAAGTCGCTTCAACGCCATTGAGATCATACGCGAGATCGATGGTCGCAGGTTGCGTCGTCGCAGCCGCGGCCTTGATCCCGGGGAGCGTGAGGGCGTAGCGCACAGCCTGCGGATGTGGATCGGTCGTGAGCACGAGCGTGCGGGCGTCGGGGGAGAGCCGCGCCGCCGCCACGCGCAGCTTGCCGCGCGAGACTGCCTCCTGGCCTTTCACCGTTTTGTAAGGCGGCTTCAACACCTCGAACCGATCAGCGGCCGAAACATACTCCCCGAACTCGATCCGCATGGCGCTGGGGTCGTGCACGGCCGCGGCATCGATTGGACGATCGAAAGCGACGTGCACTTCGAACGGTGACGACGCCCAGACGGCGACAGGCTGCGGGGCGGCGCGGTCGGTGTAGGAAATTTTGAAGAGCTTGCCCTGGCCCTTGGGACCGGTGCCCCAGTCGGGCGCGCCGCTGTGGCAGGCGACGTAAAGATCGCCCTTCGGCGAGAGCGCCACGTCCATGGTGAGCAGGCTCAGCCGGGCGATGGTGGTCTCCCGGCCCACATAGCCAGCCGCCGTTTTGACAAGGTGGGCGCGCCACAGTTTGCCACGCGATTCCCCGGCGACAATTGCGTCGCCTTCCCAGCCGGCGGGTCCGAAGCGCGGCTGCTGTGGGCCGGACTCGTTGAAAAAGAAACCGCAGGTGGATTGGTGTTGCGGACCGAAGCCCACGACCGGCGGCTCGCTGATCAGGTTGGGCAGATACGTGTCGTGCCGCGGCGGAAAGCCGTAGTTACGGCCGGGGATGATGTGGTTCAGCTCGTCGAGCGGGTTGCCGTCGGGGCACCACGTGGCACCCTCTTGATCGGTCACGAAGAGATCGCCGTGGCGGTTAAACGCGAGGGTGTAAGGGACGCGAATACCAGTGGCGACGGTGGTGAGCTGCCGGCTTCCCGCCGCCATTTTCTGGATAGTGCCGCGCGGGCCGTTGGGGTCGTAGCGCGAAACCCCGTCTTTCACCCGGTAAGGATTCGCGTAGTTCGCGGTGAGCAGCCCGAAGTAGAGATTGCCCTCGGTGTCGCGGGTCACGGCGGTGGCATCGACGCCACCGGAGGTCACGTCGGTCTTCGGCCAACCGCTCGCGACGACTTCCTCGCTGTCGGCCTTGCCGTCGCCATTCGTATCTCGCAGGAGCGAAACTTTCCCTTGGGAAGAAACATACAGGCCCTGCGGCGACCAAGCCATGCCGACCGGCACGCGCAGCGTCGGTTGATCCCAGAAAAGCGTGGCCGAGTCCTCCAGTCCGTCGCCGTCGGTGTCGGTGAGCAGATACACGCGGCCGTCGTAGGCGAGCGCGCTGAGCCGGCCATCGGGCGTGAAGCGCAGATTGTTGATGTTGGTCAGAAGCACCGGCAGTTCCTGCACGGTGAAGCCCGGGGCCAGCATCGTCACAACGGGCTGGCCATGCGCGAGGGTCGCGGCCAGCAATCCGATGGCGAGCAGTCTTGGGGAAAAGCATAGCGGGACCATGCGCAACAAGTGAGTGCGCGGGTCGGGGCATGCAATGCCGCTTTCGGATCGCGCTTGGGTGGTAAATTCCTGGAATAAGCCCGCGCTCCTCGCATCATAACCCAATGCCACGCCAAAATCCCGATCGCCTGCTCATGGTTTACAATGCCGACGAGGGTTATTTCAACGCGCTCAACGACTGGGCCCACAAATTTTTCTCGCCGGAAACCTACGAATGCAGGCTGTGCCGCTACACGTATGGCCTGACTGGCATGCTGGCCCCATGGAAACTTTTCATCGAGAGCCAGCCGTTTCCCACGGTGTTCACTTACCGGCCCAAATTCTGGGAGATGCATCCCGAAATGCGCTCCGTGCCTCTGCCGGTGATTTTGACCGAAAAAGCGGGCCGGCTTGAGGTTTTGCTCTCGGCCGAGGAAATCAAAGCGGCCGGGGGGCTGGAGCCACTCATCGCGTGCGTGCGGAGCAAGCTTGAGCTTTGGCATCCCGGTCCGGGGGCGCCCGGCCCGGCTCACGGCACTTCGTAAATCTCCACGAGCGCGACGCCGGTGGTGTCGCTCGCGCCGCCCGCCTGCACCGTGTAATTGCCGGGCGGCAGCGTAACCAGGAGCGCGGCATCCCTGCTCCCCTCGGCAAGGCCGAAGGCGCCGACGCGGGTCGTAGCGGCGCGAAGTTGCGCGAGGTTGGGTGCGTCAGCCCAATTGTCGTTCGTCAACAGGGCCTGCGCGCCCGAATAGAGGGTGAGCACAGGATCGGCCAGCGCGCCATCGACCCCGAAGCTCGCAAGGGCGGGCCCGACCGCGCGGATGAGCAGCGTCTTCGCGGCCGTGCCGGCGATGACGTAGCCAGGGATCATGACGTTTGCGCCCGCCCCCACGAGGCCGCGGGTGGCGAGATTGACGAAGCTGCCGCGCCCGGCGGCGCCGGGAGTATCGGCATCGTAGATTTCCACGAGCGCCACGCCCGTGCTCGCCCCCGCGCCCCCGGCGCGCACGGTGTAGGCACCGGGCGCAAGGGTCGCGAGCAGCGCCGCATCGCGCGCCCCCGCAGCAAAGGGAAAGGCGCCCGTGCGCGTGGCGGCGGCGGCGACTTCGGCGGCGTTGGTTGCGGCGGACCAGTCGTCGTTGGCCGCGATCATGGTGTCGCCGGAAAAAAGTTCGATTCGCGGGTCGGCGAGCGTGCCCTCCACCCCAAACGCCGCGAGCGCCGGCCCCGCCGCGCGCACGAGCACGGTTTTCGGTCCGCCGGCAATCACGAGGCCAGGGATCAGCGACTCCGCGCCCGTGCCGGCGGTGGCGCGCGTCGCGACGTTGGCGAGGCTCGACGTCGCGGCGGCATTGACGAGGAGCGTGGCCGTCACACTCACGGCGCTGCCGCTGGCGTTGCTCAGCGTGACGGTGTAGCGACCGGCCTGCGCGGCGGTGACACTCTCCAGCATGAGCACCGCGCCCGTGGCGCCGGAAATAATCGCGCCATCCTTGCGCCACTCATGCGTGGCGGCACCACCGGAGTTAACGGCGAAAAACTGCGCGAGCTGTCCCGGCCGCACCGTGAGATCGCGCGGCCCGGCGGCCAGCGCGGGCGCGGCCACGGTGGGCGGGACGACGGGCGGGGGCGGCGCGACGGGGGCCGCGGCGCGGATGCGATCGATGGCATTCCGGAAATCGGTGATCGGCGCCTGCGTCGAGCCGTAGCCGAGCTGGGTGAAAACGAGTTCCCATTGCTTGTGACTGGTGGAGGCGGCGACGCCGTTGATGATCGCGAAGATGGGCTGGCCACCGGGTTGGAAGCGGTCGGCCACGGCGCGGTTGAAATCGTTGAGCGTCTGGCCGAGGCCGTATGCGGTGATGAAACGCTGTGTGTCGGTCTCCTGGCTCGACTGGAGGTTCAGCGCGACATGGAGCACGGGAATACCGGCGGGATTGCCACCGCGGGCCGCGTAATAGTCCACGATGCCCGAGCGCACCTGCGGCGCCGCCGCCTGGCAAAACGGGCACCACCATGCGAACCATTCGAGAAACACGATCTTGCCGGCGAAGTCCGCGAGACTGACGGGCCGGCCGGTCGCGCGGTCGGTGAGGGTGAAATTTTGGACGATCTCGCCCGCGCGATAGATAGCGGCCCCCGCGGGGGCGGCGGCGAAGGCGAGAGCGACGACAACGACGAGGGCAAAAATGGGTCGAAAGCGTTTCATGGTGGGAGGGCGGAGGCGGGGGCGTTCAGAATTTCCAGGAACCGCCCGCGCGCAGAGCAAACCAGTGGCGATCACGATAAAGATTTTGGAAGAAATCGGTATTGCGGTTCGTCGCCGCGAAATCGCCCGACACCGTGCCGACGGAGACGCGCCACGCGAGGCGCTCGCCGTCGTGACGCACGCCGATTTCAGCGCGGCGCGAGCGCAGGCCCGGTGCGGCGCTGGTGAAGAGGAGCGCGTTTTCGATCTCGCCGGTGTCGCGGTAGAGCTGCCCGCCGACGAAGACCGCGAGCGATTCCGCCACCGCGAACTCCAGCTCCGCGCCGCCATACTGCGCGCGGAAGGCCGGCCGCTCGTCGCTCGCGCCGGCGTCCGCGCGCACGATCCAGCGTTCGCCGATAGCGTAGCGGGTGGAGGCCTCGGCCCCGTAGCGCGGCTGGCGGCCAGAGGTGACGGCCGCGCGGAGTTCGAAACGCGTGCGCAGGCGCGGTGTGATGACGTTCTCGAAGCCCAGTGTGACCGTGTCGGTGACGAGCGTCTCCGCGCCGCGACGGAGGCCGGCGAAATCGATCTCGTAGCCCGGTGCGACGTCGTCCTGCGACCGCGCATAGCCGAGCTGCACGAAACCGGAGGCCGGATGATACTCCCAGCGCGCCCCGCCGGAGAACGCCGCGCCTCGCGGCTCGGCGCGCCGGTAGCCCGGGCGCGCCGCGAAACGCTGGCGAAAATATTCGTCGAGCCAGAGCGCGCGATACGAGTCGAAGCCATCGCGCGCGCCGAGACTGCCGAGCAGCTCCAGCTGCGGGCC
>JBDSGI010000490.1:0-3520 GCA_039919035.1 Opitutaceae bacterium | reverse complement strand
GGGTCGCCGTGCGGATCGGTTTCGGGGTGGCCGAGGAGGGCGTCGAGCCGGTCGAGCACCTCGTCGGAGATGGCGTGTTCGAGGCGCTCGGCCTCGGCGTGAACCTTGGCCCAGTCCATCTTCAGCACATTGACGAGAAACGTCTCCACGAGCCGGTGCTTGCGCAGGACATTGAGCGCGAGGCGCCGGCCCTCGGCGGTGAGGCGGACGCCCTGCCTCGGCTGGTGCTCGACGAGCCCTTCGTCGGCGAGGGCCTTCACCATCGTAGTCGCTGTGCCGGGCACCACCGCCACCGCCGTCGCGAGTGCGCCCATCGAAACCAAGTCGTCGGAGCCGGCGGAAAGCAGGAGCACGTGCTTAAGGTAGTTTTCGACCGCGATGGTGGCCACGCGACTCAGATACGCGATGCACGTTTTGAAGCAACCAAAGATTTATTTTGACTAATCAAAATAGTCGCGCACAAACCTCGCTCCACTTCGTATGTCACACCACCGCTCCCTGGGCCGAAGCCTGCTACAACTTGCCGCGTGCGCGGGGACTGCCGTGTCCGCGCTGGGTGCCGCGCCTTCCGCCGACAAGAGCGCCTACTCGCTAGCCAACCCCACGCCCGATTCACTCCTGCGCGAGATGAGCACGGATCGGCCCGACACAACGGAAGGGCCCGCGACCGTGGACGCGGGCCGCGTGCAGATCGAAATGGATTTCGCCGGGTTCACCCGCAACCGCCTCGATGGCGTGCGCACGACGGAGTGGGGCCTTGCTCCCTTCAATATTCGCCTTGGCCTGCGGCAAGATTTCGAGGTGGGCGTGTTCGTCGCGCCCTACGTCCGGCAAACCGAAACGCCGCGCGGTGGGCCGCGGGAAAAGCACGCCGGCTTTGGCGATCTGACGTTGCGGGCAAAATTTAATTTTTGGGGCAACGACGGCGGCGAATCGGCGGGCGGACTTATTCTCGATCTGAAGCTGCCGACCGCCCGGCGCGCGCTGGGCAACGGCGCGGTCGAGGGCGCGGTGAGCCTGCCGCTGGCCTTCGAGTTGCCCGCCGGCTGGGAGCTGGGCCTGATGACCAAAGCCGATCTGCGGCATCGCGATGGCGGCGGCATGCGCGCCGTCTGGGTTAATACGGCCACTGTCGGTCACGACCTGTGGAGTAAAAACTTCGGCGGCTATCTCGAACTCACCTCGCAAGCAGGCGAGGGCGCGCACGTCGCGACGTTCAATTTTGGCGTCACCTGGAAAGTGAACCCGAATCTCCAGTTCGATTGCGGGGCCGAGCTTGGCGTCACGCGCACCGCCGATGATGCACGGTTCTTCGCCGGCGTGTCTCGCCGCTTCTAATCTCAACTTAGCATGAACAAAGTTCCTTTGCCGAATTCCTCTGACGCCGGCTGGCGTGAGTCGCGGGTGAATCCCAGTCTGCCGGAGGTGCATCGTTCGATAGCAGTGCCGGCCAACGCGGGCTTTTGGCGCAAAGTCCTCGCGTTCTCCGGCCCGGGATTTCTCGTCGCGGTGGGCTACATGGATCCGGGTAACTGGGCGACCGACATCGCGGGTGGATCGAAATTCGGCTACACGCTCCTCTCGGTCATCATGATTTCCAATCTGATGGCCATTCTGCTCCAGCACCTGTGCCTCAAGCTGGGCATCGTGACCGGCCGGGATTTGGCGCAGGCCTGCCGCGATCATTATCCGCGACCAGTCGTGTGGTTTCTCTGGGTGCTCTGCGAGCTGGCGATTGCGGCATGCGATCTGGCGGAGGTCGTCGGTTCGGCGATCGGGTTGCAGCTGTTGTTTGGCATCCCACTGGTGTGGGGCTGCGTGATCACGGCGGCGGATGTGATGGTCGTGCTCCTCCTGCAACACCGTGGCTTCCGCTATCTGGAGGCGCTGGTCATCACTTTGATTCTCACAATTGGCGGATGCTTTGCGGTCGAGCTTTGGCTGGCCAAGCCGGACATGGGGGGCGTGTTCTCGGGGTTCATTCCCCGGCTCGAAATCCTCCGCAATTCCGAGATGCTCTACGTCGCGATTGGCATTCTCGGCGCGACGGTGATGCCCCACAATCTCTACCTGCACTCCTCGATTATTCAGACGCGCAAATACGAGCAGACGGCGAGCGGCAAGGCCGAGGCGATCAAGTTCGGCACGATCGACTCGACGTTCGCGCTGATGTTCGCGCTCTTTATTAATGCGGCGATTCTCATCCTTGCGGGCGCGGCGTTTCACGGCACGGGCAACGAGAAGGTGGGGGAGATTCAGGAGGCGTTTCACCTGCTCGATGGACTGCTCGGCGTGACGTTTGCCAGCACGCTCTTCGCGCTCGCGCTCCTCGCGTCGGGCCAGAACTCCACCCTCACCGGCACGCTCGCGGGCCAGATTGTGATGGAAGGATTCATCAACATCCGGCTGCGCCCGTGGCTGCGCCGCCTGATTACGCGCGGCATCGCCATCGTGCCGGCGGTCGTGGTCATCGGAATTTACGGCGAGAGCAAGAGCACGGAGCTGCTCGTCGCGAGTCAGGTCTGCCTGTCGATGCAGCTCGGGTTTGCGTGCTGGCCGCTGATGCGCTTCACGGGCGACCGCGCCAAGATGGGCGAGTTTGTGAACCCGTGGTGGATCCGCGGGCTCGGCTGGACGATCACGCTCGTCATCATCGCGCTCAACGTGAAGCTGCTCGTCGACACGCTGCTGCCCGAGGCGTGGACGCAGGGTTTCTACCAGCTCGTCGGGCTGACCGCCGCGACCTAAACCCCTTCTAGTTCACTCCATGTATTCCAAGATTCTCGTGGCCCTCGAAAACGGCCCCGCCGACGAAACTCTCGTGCCGCACATCGCGGAGCTGGCCCGGCGACTCGGCTCGCAACTGCTCCTGCTGCACGTCGCCGACGGCTTCGCCGCGCGCAACTTCAGCCAACTTAAGCTCACTGAATCCGCCGAGATGAAAGCCGACCGCGCCTACCTCGATGCCGTGGCCCAACGCCTGCGCGGGCTCGGCGTCGGGGTCGAGACCACCCTGGCCCTCGGCAATCCCCCGACGGAAATCTTGAAGAGCGCGGTCGCCCACGCCTGCGACTTGATTGCGATGACCTCGCACGGCCACAAGTTGATCGGCGATTTCTTCCTCGGCAGCACGATCGACAAGGTCCGGCACAACACGGAAATTCCGATTCTGGTCGTGCGCGCGGGCAGCGGGGCCGGGACGACGGTTCCGCCAAACTCATGAACTGGCCCTACTGGTTTGAACTGGCGGTGGTCTTCGGCCTCTGCGCTGTGGGTGGGATTCTCCTCGGGCATTTCGAGGCCGAACGACCAAAGTGGCAGCGTGTGCTGAAGGTTCTTGGCGGTGGCGCGCTTGCCGTCACGATCTCGGCGACAGCGGGGCGGGAATGGTTTTTTGCCCTGCTCGGCGCATTGACCGTGGCGGTGGTCGTGATCCACGCGTGGTGGCTGCCGCGCCACGGCATCAACGGCTGGACGGCTGAGCCGAAGGAAAAATACTACGCGCTGCGAGGGTGGAAGC
>JBDSGI010000489.1:0-2947 GCA_039919035.1 Opitutaceae bacterium | reverse complement strand
ATCGCGACCTCGGGTTGCTCGGCGGCGTAGAACGCATCGACGGCGGCTTGGCTGCCGAGGTCGAGTTCCTTGCGGGTGCGGAGCAAAAGCGTGACGCCCGGCTCGCGCTGAAACCGCCGCACGAGCGCGCCGCCGACCATGCCGTTGTGACCTGCGATGAAAAGCTTCATAGCGGAAAATTGGGAAACATGGGAAAGCGGAAACCTGGGAAACGCAAAAACGTGCGCCCGGCCCGTTTTCCACTTTTCCGCTTTTCCATGTTTTCCGCTTTTCGATCAGGCAAACGGCGTGCGTGACACGGCGGGGAGCTGCGCGATCTGCGCCTCGCGTTTGGCGAGTTCGAGGTCGGCCTCGGTCATGATCTTCACGAGTTCCTTGAACTTCACCCTGGGTTCCCAGCCGAGCTGCTTTTTGGCCTTGGCGGGATTGCCAATGAGGAGATCGACCTCGGAGGGACGCTCGTAGCGCGCGTCGTAGTTCACGTATTTCTCCCATTCGAGGTTCAGCAGGCCGAAGGTCTCCTGGATGAACTCCTTCACGGTGTGCGTTTCGTTGGTCGCGACCACGTAATCGTCAGGCTGGTCCTGCTGGAGCATGACCCACATCATCTCGACGTATTCCTTCGCATAGCCCCAATCGCGCTTGGAATCGAGGTTGCCCATGTAAAGCTTCTCTTGGAGGCCGAGTTTGATGCGGGTGGCGGCACGCGTGATCTTGCGGGTGACGAAGGTCTCGCCGCGGCGGGGACTCTCGTGGTTGAAGAGGATGCCGGACGAGGCGTGGAGATTGTAGCTCTCGCGATAGTTCACCGTGAGCCAATGCGCATACATCTTGGCGCAGCCGTAGGGCGAGCGCGGCCAGAACGGCGTGGTCTCAACCTGCGGCACTTCCTGCACCTTGCCAAACATCTCCGAGGACGACGCTTGATAGTAGCGGCACTTTTTCACGAGGCCGGCTTCGCGAATCGCCTCAAGGATGCGCACCGCGCCGACGCCCACGACATCGCCGGTGTATTCCGGAATGTCGAAGGAGACCCGCACGTGCGACTGCGCGCCGAGGTTGTAGATTTCGTCGGGCTGGAGCTGGTAGAGGAGCTTCACCATCTGCACGGAGTCGGCGAGGTCGCCGTAGTGCAGGTGGAGCTTCACGCCATTCACGTGCGGGTCGCGGTAAAGGTGGTCGATGCGGCTCGTGTTGAAGGTCGAGGCGCGGCGGATGACGCCGTGAACCTCGTAGCCTTTGGCGAGCAGCAGCTCGGCGAGATACGATCCGTCCTGCCCGGTGATGCCAGTAATGAGAGCTTTTTTCATGCGGCGAAGGGCCACGCTACGCGGTCCGTCGCGGCTTCGGCAAGCCTCGGCTGGGCGCGGAACTACGAAGACGCCGCCGCGCCCTTCGATGGCGGTCGGGGGAACCGCCCGCAAAATTGGATCGCCCACCCTCGGCCAAGCTGCTGACCTCCCCGGCTCCAGCTTGTGAATAACGCGACCCCAGCCTTGGCCGTGATCGACGGCGTGCTTTGCCAACTGACCCGCAAGGGCGCCCGCGCCCGCGGCCACACGCCGCTCGCGACCGCCGTGGTGGAAATCTGCCCGGGACCGCTCTGCACCTACGTGCGCGAGCATCCCCACGGTCTCCTCCCGGGCCTGCCCAATCTCTACTGCCTTGATGGCGCGCTCCGCTTGCAATGGCTGGCCGAATGGCCGGAGGCCGCCGGCCCCTGCACTGAAATCCGCGGCGTATACGGCGGCACGCTCGTGGCTCTCGCCGCGTCAGGCGCCGTCGTCCGGCTGGAAGCCGCCACCGGTCGCCTCCAACGGATCGATCCGCCACTGGCGGCGGCCATCTGAGCGGGTAAACCGCCGCCGGCCCTCGCCGCGCCACACGCCCCGATGCCTCCCTTCTCCCGTTGGTTCGCCGTCGCGCTGGTCGCCACCTTCGTCGTCGTTTCCGCACTGGCCCAAAACGATCCGGCGAGCCGCCGCGCAGCGATCGAGGCGATCTACCCGCTGATGGTTCAGGCGCTGGAGACGCAAAACTACGGCCGCGCGCGCAACATCTGCGAACAAGCCATCGCGTGGGAGCCGCAAAACCCGCTCCACCACTACAACCTCGCCTGCATCGAGGCGCAGGTCGGCGGCAACCGCCTCCCGATCGCGCTGGGCGAACTACAGCTGGCCGTCGCGCTCGGGTTCGACGACGCCGTGCACCTCCAATCCGACCCCGACCTAAGTCCGCTGCGGAGCGACCCGAAATTCGCCGAGATCATCCGCAACGTCGCGCACAATGCCAGCGCGGCCGCAGGCCAGCCGGCCATCGTGATTCCGCCCGCCCCGGTCAAACCTGTGGTGTCCGAATCCCCTGACATCGATACGGACGTCGAGTTGCCCGCGCCGCCCGCGTTCAAAGCCGGCGTGCCCGTCGGCCTCTACCTCATGAGCCGCTACTGGCCGCTCACCCGCACCGCCGAACTTGCCGCCTGGTATTTCGCGCCCGACGGCCGCGTCTACCAGAATCTCCGGCGCAGCTTTTCCGCCGCCGACCTGACCCAGCACTCCGCACCGCGCGGCACCGCTCGCGCCCAGGAGCGCCAGCTCGAAATCCGCTGGGGCGATGGCCAGGTCACCAACTCGGAACTCGAGCGCGACGGCACTGGCTTCATCTGGGACAGGGGTATTTTCACCGCGATCGGTCCGTTTGAAAACGCCGCCGAGGTCGCCGGCACCTACGAAGGCGACGAAGCCGCCGGCTCGGATGGCGAACGCCGACCGGTAAGTGCACGCCTCCAGTTGCGCGCCGACGATTCGTTCAGTTGGACCGGCGCGTCGATCTCCGTCTCGGGCGCGCTGGAAACCGGAAGCACGCTCAGCACCCGCGGCCGCTGGAAACTCCGGGGTTGTTCGCTCGTGCTCACGGCGGACAACAAGTCCGTGCTTCGCCGCCTCGC
>JBDSGI010000488.1:0-4946 GCA_039919035.1 Opitutaceae bacterium | reverse complement strand
CTTTTCGAGCTCGATGCGCAGGCGCACATCGTCTGGCAGTGGAGCGACGCGAAACTCATCTCGTCGCTGCAGGGCGTGCTCGTGCTCGACGGTCTCGATCCCGCCCAGTTCCACGACGAGCGCAACGGAGTCGTGGCGCCGGTGCCCGTCCCGTGAGCGCCATTTGCTGGCGACGCCCACTGAGGGAATTTGTCCTTCCGTCCCCGGTAGTGACAGTGAACGCGGGCCGGCGCTACAGCTTCGTGGTGCGCAGCGGCGATGGCACAGAGGGGGAGGCGTGGCTGGAGATTTTCGAACTGCCGTAACCGGCCCCCTCAGGGCAACTCGTAGATTTCCACGAGCGCCTCGCCTGTCGCGCTGCCGACGCCGGACACTTGGGCCGTGAACGCTCCCGCCGGCACCGTGACGATCATCGCCGCATCCTTGCTGGCAATGTCGTTGAGCTCGAACGCGCCCACGGAAACGAACGCGGCGCGCGCAACGGCGACGCCGGTCTCGGCCCAGTTGTCGTTCGAGGCAAAGGGCACGCTTCTCCCACCCTCGCTGAGGAAGAGTTCCACCTTCGGATCGGTGAGCACGCCGGTTACGCCAAAGGCCCCGAGCCGCGGCCCGACCCCGCGAATGAGCAGACGCTTGGGCACGTTGCCGCTAACCACAAAGCCCGCGATCAGCGCCGCTTCACCCGACCCGGCGAAATTGCGCGCGGAAAGGTTCGTTAGTCGCGCGGTGCCACCGGGCGCGGCGTCGTAAACCTCCACCAGCGCGACCCCGGCGCGACCCGCCGTGTCGGTCACGTGAATCGTGCGCGACCCCTCGATAGTGGTGAGGAGCGCCGCATCGAGACTTGCCCCATTGGTGAAGTCAAAGGCCCCCACGCTCGCAAACGCCGCCCGCAAAACGGCCACGCCCCCGCTGGCCCAATCGTTGTTGGTCGCGACGACCGTATCGCGCCCGGCGACATCCGCATAAACATCGAGCCGCGGATCGGGCAAAACCCCAACGACCCCGAAGCCGGCGAGCGCCGGACCGGCCCCGCGCACCAAGATCGATTTGCTCCCACCCGTCGCCGCCGCGCCGACAATGAGGGGCGCCGCGCCACCACGGGTAGCCGCCCGCACCGAAACATTGATCAACTGGCCGGGACGCGGCACATCGACCGTGAGGCGCGCGAAACGGCTCGTGAGCGGGCCGTTCGCATCGCTGACGATGACCGCGTAGTCGCCGGCATCCGTTGCGCCGGCAGCGGGGATGGAGAGCGCGGCGCCCGTCGCGCCCACCAGCGCGACGCCATTGCGCCGCCACTGATAGCGCAACGCGCCCGCCCCAACCGCCTGCACACTGAGCGACGCCGGCGCGCCAGGTGCGATCGTCAGACTGGCCGGGTGCTCGGAAAACGTGACCGACTCCGAGATTTCGAGGGCAAATCCATCGGCTGGCGTGTTCACCATTGTAGTCATGCGACTTGCGAGCGCACTCGTGAAAAATTGCGCGTCGGCCAGCGTGCCTTCGGCGTTGCCCCAATGGATCGGGATCGCGATGCGCGCCTGCACGTCGAGCGCCGCATCGATCGCCTCCTGCACGCTGTTCATCGTGAAAGTCTGCCCGAGCGGCAGCAGCGCGACGTCGGCGGTGAACGTCTTCATCTCGGGGAACCGCTCGGTGTCGCCGGCGTGATAAACCCGCACCCCGCCAATATTCACCACGTAGCCGACGAAATTCATCGCCCGCGGGTGGTTGTTTTTGACGACGTTATACATTGGCACCGTTTCGACCTCGACCGTCCCGAGCAAAAATTTCTGCCCCGGCGTGACCGCCATGATGGGGGTTCCCGGAAAGGCGGCTGTCAGCGCGGGAACGCCCGGGGGCGAAGAGACCAGAACCGTGGACGCCTTGCGCAGCCGCGTGATCACGGCGGTCGACTGATGGTCGCTGTGGTTGTGCGTGAGCAAAATGAAATCCGCATCGCCTGATGTCGGCGGGTTGCCAGTCGGATCAATGTAGATGATTGGGCCACCGGTGACTTCGAGGCGCACGGTGGCCTGGGTAAGAGCCTGAAGTCTGCCGACGACCCGAGCACCGGAGGTGCCCGCAAGGCAATGGAACACGAGCACACTCCAGGCGGAAAGCCGGGCGAGGTGGGGTAGTTTCATAAGGGGAGGAAGAAAGCGCAGGGCCGGATATTATATTATATCCGGACGCAAGAACCGCCCCACTCGTAACCCGAAAATAACCCCCGTCAAACCGACCGCCGCAGCCTAGCCTTCCTCCCGATTAATCCGCTCCGTGTGCTTCAGGCCGAGCAAAACCAACTCCGGCACGATCTCGTCGAACAGTTCTTCCGACTCCAACAGCCGTGAAAACCCGCCGGTCCCCACGACGCAAGGCCACTGCCCGCCGAACGCTTCGCGGACCAGTTCTCCGAGCACGTGGCGAATGGCGCCGACATGGCCGTGATAAACGCCCGCCTGGATGCTCTCGATCGTCGAGCGGCCGAGCGCGCTGGCCGGCCGGGCGATCTCGACTGTGGGCAGTTTCGCGGTCTTGCCCGCGAGCGTCTCGACCGAGATGCCAATGCCCGGGAGAATCGCGCCGCCGAGGTAATCGCCCTCGGCCGTGACCACGTCGAAGGTGGTCGCCGTGCCGCAATCCACCACGATCAGCGGCTCGCCCGGCCGGCGCTGCACCGCCGCCACCGCTCCCGCGATCCGATCGGCGCCGACCTCCTGCGGGTTGCGATACTTCACCTTCAATCCTGTCTTCACGCCGGCCTGGAGGATGAACGGCTCACAGCGAAAATATTCCCAACACGCGCCGCGCACCGGATGGAGCGCCGAAGGCACGACCGAGCAGATCGCGGCGCGCAGCACTGCGTGCGGATCGACGCCGCGTTCGCGGAGCACGGCGGAGAAGAAGACGCCAAACTCATCGGTCGAGCCAAGCGGGTGCGTCGTCTTCCGAAACTGGCAGCGCAACGTGTCGCCCTCAAACACGCCGCCATGCAGCTGGGAATTTCCGATGTCGAGACAGAGGAGCATAAGATCATTCCACCGGCGGTGACTCAGGCAAGCCGGAGATTGTCGATCAGACGCACGCCGGCCAGGCGCACCGCGCCCAGCCGCACGCCGGCGCAATCCTCGACGTAGTCGACTTCAAAGCCGTGCCGGCGCAATGCGTCGGCCGCCTCCGCCGCGCACGTCGCCGCCCGCAACACCCGGGGGAAAATCGCCGCCCGCTCGCGGTCTGGGGGAGCGAGGCGGCGATTGCGCGAACTGAGAGCGAGACCATCGGGGTCGCGCACCGTCGCGCACGGGACGATCTCGACCGGCAGTAACAGCGCCTCCACCATGCCCCGCACGAGTTGAAGCTGCTGCCAGTCCTTTTCCCCGAAGTAGGCGCGCTGCGGCTGCACGACGTTGAGCAGCTTCAGCACGACGGTCAGCACCCCGTCGAAGTGCCCCGGCCGGTGCGCGCCTTCGAGTCGCGCGCTCAGCGTGTTTTCCGTCACGCGGTAGCGATAACCATCGGGATAAAACGCGGCCGGCTCCGGCACCAGCACCGCATCCACCTGCGGCCCGGCCAACGCCAAATCGGCCGCGAGCGTGCGGGGATAGCGCACGAGATCAGCCGGGTCGTTGAACTGAGTCGGATTGACGAAAATGCTGAGCACCACGCGCTCGTTTTCCGCCCGCGAGCGCGCCAGCAGGGCCGCATGTCCGGCGTGCAGCGCCCCCATCGTCGGCACGAATCCAACCGAGCGCCCCGCCCACTCCGGCGAGCTGCGAACGTGGCGCCATTCCGCCAAATCCGAAATCGGCTGCATCATGCGGGGGTCTCCTCCGGTGCGGGAAAGCGAGCCGCGCGCACGTCGCGCGCGAAGCGGTTGACGGCCTCGCGCACGAGCACGTGGCCCTCCGCGTAACGCCGGGCAAAGCGCGGCTGGAACTCCGCATCGAGCCCAAGCAGGTCCGACAACACCAACACCTGACCCGACGTGCCCGGACCCGCGCCGATGCCGATGGTGGGAATCCCGCGTTCGGCGGTGATTGTCGCGGCCAGCGCCGCCGGCACGCACTCCAGCACGACGGCAAACGCGCCCACTGCTTCCAAGCGCCGCGCCTCCTCGCGCAATCGCCCGGCCGCCTCGGGGTCGCGGCCCTGCACCCGATACCCGCCGAGTTGATTCACCGATTGCGGGGTCAAGCCGAGATGTCCCATCACGGGAATGCCGCTGCCGATCAAATGCGAGATCACCTCGTCGTGACCGGTGATGCCCTCGATTTTCACGGCGTTGGCCCCAGCCTGCATCAGAATCCCGGCAGTTTCCGCCGCGGCCTCGGCGCGACGACGCGCACTGAGAAACGGCATGTCCGCCACGACGAGCATGTCCGGCGCACCCCGGCGCACCGCCGCCACATGCGCCGCCATCATCTCGACGGTCGCATGCACGGTGGACGGATGACCGTGCACCACCATGGCGACGCTGTCGCCCACCAGAATCAGATCCGCCTCCGAGGCCGCGACCAAGCGGGCCATGAGCGCGTCGTAGGCGGCCACCATGACGAGCGGCTGAAGCCCGTGGTGCGCACGCGCGAGGTCCGAGATCGTTTTCAAACCGCCTCCACCGCTTTCCAAGAACGGAACGAGTGCGACGCGGTGGCGGAGGACAGAAGTGCTTTTCGCATGGCGATGAAGCCTCGGAGCCCGAGGGAGACGAAAGGATGTTTTACGAGACGCGTCCGGTCGCGATCGTGTTCGCGCCAGACACATCGACAGTCAGGCCAAAACGCCGCCGCGCAAATCCAATCTGTGTCACCGCCCAGGCCGCCGGTTATGGCACTTCGTAGGCTTCGACGAGCACCGTGCCGGCCGTGCCGGTGGCGCCCGTCACCTGCACCGTGTAAGGGCCGGGTGAAAGGCCAGCCAGCAACGCGGCGTCGCGCGCGCCG
>JBDSGI010000487.1:0-3214 GCA_039919035.1 Opitutaceae bacterium | reverse complement strand
TAAGCATTTTCTGGGCGGCGATGGCCTCGTTGACCTTGAGCACGGTGACGGCGGTGGCAAAGGCGCTTTCGCCCGTGCAGTTGAGCTCGGCGCCCTTGCGCATCCCGTCGAAGAAATTCTCCAAGTGCGGCTGGTGGATCGCCTTGTCGAGGGTGACGGGCATGTCCCACGCGGAGAGTTGGGCGGTTTCGCGGACGTCGACCTTGGCCGGGCCGCCGGCGCTGGCGCCGGTGGGAACTTTGGAAGGCATCGCGAGGCGCTGGCGGGGCTTGTCCCACGGCTTGAGACCCAGGGTGGCCCCCTCGCCGGAATCGGGGCGGGAGATGAGTTTCTTGGTGACCCACTGATCCCATTCCGGGGCGCGGGCCTCACGGTAGATTTTGGTGAACTTGGGGTTCTCGGAGATTTTCAGCGAACCTTCGTCGCCCATGAAATACTCGTGGTAGCCGCCACCCGCGCTGGTGGTGGTGAGCACGTCGTATTGCGCGCGCACGATGCCGTCCTTGGTCGGAAACTCGTAGATGGCGATTGCGTTATCATACCACTCGTGGGTTTTGTAGTAATCCACGCCGCCGCTCGCGATACACATCCGGGGATTGGTGCCGAGCATCCAGTTGTAGACGTCGATCTGGTGCGCGCCGAGGTCGGAGATGGGACCACCGGCGTATTTTTTGAACCAGCGCCAGTTCCGATACTCGTGCATGTTGGCGTAACCGTATTTCGCGAGCTTCTCGGCGGACATTTCCTGATTCTTCGGTGTGCCGAAATCATCGGTAACGGCGCGATGCCACTGGCCGGTGATATTGGTGATGCGGCCGAGCAGGCGGGCGTCGCGCACAACTTTGTCGCGCGCGAACTGGTAGCGGGGATTGCTCCGGCGCTGGTGGCCGATCTGGAGGAGCTTCTTGGTCTCGCGGGCGGTCACCACCATGGAGCGGGCGGCCTCGACCGTATGGGCCATGAGCTTTTCGCAGTAGACGTGCTTGCCCGCCTTGAGCGCGGCGTTGGTGTGCTCCGCGTGCATGAAATCGGGCGTGGCGACGAGCACCGCGTCGATTTCCTTCACGGTCGCGAGCATCTCGCGGTAGTCTTCGAAGGGCTTGGCGTCGTGCTTGAAGGCCTTTAGCCGCCGTTCCGAGCTGGTCAGGTTGTAGGGCCAGATGTCGCACACCGCGACGAACCGGATGCCGGGAATGTTGCGGGCGGCATTGGTGAGAATGCTGCCTTCGACGCCACAGCCGATGAGGGCGACGTTGACGGTGTCCGCGTCGCGGGCCGCACCGACGTCCGACGCGCGGGAGATGTAAGGTGCGGCGGCGATCACCGCGCCGAGCTTCGCGCTCGTGCTCAGGAAATCGCGGCGGGAGAGGGGAGAGGAAGGATCGATCATGGGCGGGAGGGCGGGAGCCGAAGGTTGGGGAGGTGACCGAGCCGGAGGGCGGTCGTGGCGTTCTTAGTCGTGCTTGTCGGCGACCAACGCCCAGCGGTTGTGGCGCACGAGCACCAAGGCGACGGAGAACATGAGCACTTGCATCCCAATCCAGGCGACACCGTCACCCTCCTGCACCGCCATCAGGCCGAAGGACAGGCCGACGTAAACGAGTCCGCCAAAGAAGAGCGCGGCGCGGGTCTTGATACCGAGGAGAATCGCCGCACCCAAACCGACCAGGAGAAAACCGAGCGGGTAGGCGAAGGCCTGCGTGGCCCACAGGGGAATGATCGAGTAGTTGCTAATGCCGGTGGCAATTCGACCCATGTTCTCGGTATAGTTCGACAGCGAAAAGCTCTTGTTGGCTTCGAATTTTTCCAAGCCCGCGAGCAGCGTGCGCAGGCCAAGGAAGAGGCGAAGTATAGTAAAAGCCGCGGTGTAATCGCAGCGGTTGCAAGGGCCGGAGGAGGAGGATTGATCGCTCATAGCGGATTTATTGGGGGAGGAGAGATGGAGCCGGAAGGCGGGTAATTGGGATGAGTTGAACGTTGCCGGAAGTCATGCCCCGGAGGCCCGGAAGCAAGCGGGGATGGCATTTCTACGGGTGCGGACGGCGCGCGGTCCAGCCTTACCTCATGGCCGCGCAAAAAAAACGCATCTTTTTTTCCGTGCGTCCGCGGCGATGGAACCGCCACGGACGGACGTCGGTTTACCAGACGCCCTTGACCCCGAAGGTCCAGTTGGTGCCGTTGACCTCGTAGAACTGCACGACAGGCGCGTTGGCGCCGACTTGCTCCATAATGAGATACGGCTCGTTGAAAATGTTGCGCGCGGAGAAAAAGAAACTGTAGCGGCTGGAGAACCGGTAGCCGCCGCCGATGTCGAGGTTGGCGCGATGGCGGTAGAAGCGCGGATTGCCCGTGACAGTCGTGGGGTAGTTGTCGCGCCAATTGAGGTTGGTGTAGAGGTTGAGCTTGCGGTAGGCGTAACTCAGCCCGGCGTTGATCGAGTGCGGAATCATGTTCGCCTTCTTGATGCTCGCGTAGCTGCGCGTGTAGCTGGCGCGAACATTGAGCCCCTTGAAGGCACCGGGGAGGAACGATAGGCTCTGGCTGTATTCGAGTTCCATGCCGCGCACGGTGACGTCGTTGATACTCGAGGTCGTCGTGATGAACTGGTAATTCGAGAGATCTTGCTCGCCCTTGTAGCCGAACTCCTGCGCTGTGAGCGTATTTGAGATGAAGAGGCCCTTCACGTTGTTCTGGTAGACGTTGGCGGCGAGAATGCCGACAGGCTCGAAGTAGTAGGCGAGGCGGGCGGCGAAGTTGCGCGAGGTCTCGGGTTGGAGCGAGGGATTGGGGGTGCGAACGGTGAGCGCGTCGTCGTTCACGTCCCAGACGCCGGCGATGTCGCGGAACGTGGGCCGGCGAATGGTCGAGCTGAAGCCGAACTGGGCGTCGAAGTTCGGGCTAAATTTGTATTTGATCGACGCGCTCGGAAAATTGCTGCCGTAGCTCCCCTTGTTGTGAATCTTTGGCTTGGTGAAGAACTGATACTTCAGGCCATCAATCGTCGTGGCGCGACCGGAGGTCTCGGCGTAGCCCGCCTTGGCGAGATCGGCCGGGGAAAGTGGATCGAACTGCAGCGCGTCGGTGTAAGTGTTCTCGCGCCGGAGGCCGAAGCGCAGGGTGAATTTATTGATCGTGGTGGTGCCCATGATGAAGCCGGCATCGATCGTTTCCTCGTAGTTGCGGCGGTTGCCGATGAAGGCGTTGTAGAAATTCG
>JBDSGI010000486.1:0-2725 GCA_039919035.1 Opitutaceae bacterium | reverse complement strand
ACGTTGTTCATCCCAAGCCGCAGCGTGGTGCCGCGCAGCCAGCGTGATTCGCGCCGGTCGAACCGATACGAAATCCATGCGTTGTGGCTGATGAACGGATCGACGCGCAGCAGATAGCGCACGACGCCATTGTCGTTGAAGACGGTGATATAGCCCGGGCCGCCCAGCGCGCGATAGATCGCTTCCGTCGTGGCAGCCGAGGTATCGACGAACGAACCGAAGTAACTGGCAAACCAACCGGCGGAAAGCGGACCGTTCCGCCAGGAAACGGAGGCATTGGCCCGCCACTTGGTGCGGCCGTTGCGCCCGAGTTGATCGAGGACGGGAGCGGTGTCGTCGGCCTGGGTGCGTCGCATGAGATAATGTGTCGCCTCAGAGGTGAAACTAAACTGCCCGAGCCGCGTCTGCGGCCCGCGCCACTGCAGGCCAAACTCGTAGCCCTGAATCTGGCGACCGCTGAGGTTCAGGTAGTCGTCGATCACACTGACCACTTCCCCGACAGCGGCGCGGCGGTTGCTCGCGTTGGCGGGGCGGGCGTTGTAGGCGTCGAAGAAGGCGCGGTCGGCCGCCGTCACCGGCTTGCGCGTGACTTTATTGGAGCCCTTGTATCCCGCCGAGCCGGATCCGAGATCGATGGAGCCAATCGGCGTGCCCTTCGCGAGCTCCGCCTTGGTGGCGAGATCGAGCAGCAGCTCGTCGTAGTCGATCGCGTTTTGCGCGCCGACGTTTTCGATTACCTTGCGTTGCTTGATGTGGAAATAGTCGAACGAGAACGAGAGCCCGCGCACGCGCGGCACGTCCAGCACGAAGCCCGCGACCCACGTCTTCGCCTCCTCGGGCTCGAGGCTCTGGTTGCCCTGGCGAAACACTGTGCGCTGCGCCGTGCCATCGGACGGCAGCGCGGTCACCGGCGCGCGGTAGGGATCGTCGGCGCCGACCTGCCGGCGCAGCGGCGTGGTGTTGGTCTGCACGAGATTCGGCGCGCGAAACGACTCGGAGGCCGAGGCGCGCAGCTTGAGCAGCGGCGCCGGCTTCCACACGAGACTCGCCTTCGGCTTGGTCGTTTGGCCGAAGATGGAGAAGTGCTCGAAACGTCCCGCCAGCGTGAGCTCCAGCGCCTCCACGAGCGGCTTGCGATTCTCGCGCGTCACAAACGGCAGCGCCGTCTCCAGATACGCCGCGTAGATCGTCTGGTGGGCCGTGATCGGCACGTTGGAACTCAGGGCGAGAAAGTCGTTGTCCCCCTCGCGCAGGAGCGGGAACTGGCTGCCGGAGCCCGGCGGATTGGTGCCCACGAAGGCAGCCCGGCGGTCCGCGTAGTTTTCATAGCGGACCTCCGCGCCGCTCGCGACACCGATGCGGCCGCCATTGAACAGACGCCACAGCTGGCCATTGATCTTCGCATCCCAGATGAAGAGTCCCGTGCGCCCGAAACGATCCTCGTCGTCGTAAAGCGCATCGGTGATCGCCGCGGGGTTGTCGAACAGTCGATCCACCACGATCTGGTTGTTGGCGATCTTGAAGGTCACGGGAAACGGGTTGAACGCCGTCGCATCCGTGCGGTTGAGCGCGGCGCGCAGGCGCGACTCGCGCACTTGAAAGTGCTCATACTCGTGCGTCTGCGAGCCGGACGCCATCAATGCCGACTCCCACTCCCAGTCTTCGCCGAGCTTGCCGCGCAGTCCGCCGAGCGCGCGCCAGGAGTAAGTGAACACTTCCGTCACGCGCGGTTTGAAACCGCCGCCCGTGTTCTGGCCGGGGGAGATGCCGGTCCAAAACGAAACGTCGGCGGGCGTGCCGGTAAGGCGCGGCGTGCCGTCGGCATTGGGCGCGCCGGTGGTCGAGTAAAAGCGCGTGCCAAACGGATTGTAGGGATTCGCCGCCGGCAGGTAGATCCCCTGATCGTCGGTGTTCTTGAAGTTCACCGGTTCCCGGCCGGTCCGGCTGTAGGCGCGGTAGAAGAGAAAATCGCCGAAGAAACTCAGGCGCTCGTTGAACGGGTGATCGACAAACGCGGCGAACTGCACGCGGTCGGTCGCGGGCACGAGCATCTTCCACTTGTTCCAGTTCGAGTAGGCGGCGACCTCGGGGTTGTCGATGTTGGTGGAAGGTGCGGTCTGCTTGAAGTTCACTCCGGCCGCGCTGGGCCAGAGGTAAAACATGCCGTCGGCCGCCATCGTCGCCACGCCGGTGGCCGGAGTCGTGCTCGTGGTGATCCCGACATTGCCGGTCGGTCGCGAGCCGACAAACGTCAGGAAGTCTGGCTGGATATTCCCGCGTTGCCACTGACCCCACTGGTTCACGCCGTTCGCATTTCTGAAATCGTTGTCGCGGGCAAATACCCCACCGGTCGCGGATGAAGGATCGCGCAGGGGAATACCATTCCACGGTTGCGGAAGCTGGCGGTTGACCCGCAGGTCGGCGTTCTTCGCCCAGTCGCGGTCATGGGCGGCGAGCGCGTCACGATGAAAATAGTCGAGCGACACAGAAACATGGGTGCGCCCGCGCTTGAAGGCGTCGTAAGCCGTCGCGTTGAATTCATTCGCGCCGCCGTGCTGCGTCATTGAGCCCTTGAGCGTGAGGCCGCGACCCTCGCGTGTGCGGGACACGCGGCTGTTGATCACGCCGGCCGCCGCATCCGCGCCGTAGATGGCGGAGGCTCCGTCACGGAGAACCTCGACCCGGTCGATGAGCGCGCGCGGCAGGGTGTTGATATTCACGGCGA
>JBDSGI010000485.1:0-4336 GCA_039919035.1 Opitutaceae bacterium | reverse complement strand
GAAATACGCGCTTGAGCCCGAGCTGGCGAACTTGATCAATAAGTTTGTGTTTGGCGGTAGCGGCCCCGCGGTCGAAACCAAACGGACTGACATCGCGGGCATCTACATCCCCGATGTGATCAAGGTCGATCTTTCCACGCCGGCCGCGCGACTCGCGGGCAGCGGTGCGGGTCACGCCACCAATCCCGATGACGCCGGGTTTTCGCGGCTCGGCATTTTTGGCGGCGACGTGCTCCAAAGTCAGATCCAGGACCCGTTCGGCAATGGCGGTAGCATCCCTGGCGGCTGGCCCAACGGCCGTCGTTTCGGGGACGACGTCGTGGACATCGCGGTCACCGCGCTGATCAGCGACCTGCGTGGTCCCTTGGTCATCCGCGTCGCGGACGGAATCGACGGCGTGAGCAAAAACGACGTGGGTTACAACAAGACCTTTCCCTACGAAAGCACGCCGCAGAACGGTCGCAATCACAGCCACCCGTAAACCAACTCAGGGCAGCCGATTAATGTTCAACGGTTCCAACACCCCGATGCTGGCTTCGGCTTGAAATGTAGCCGGCCTCGCTGAGGCCGGGGCGGGGTCGGCGACCCCGGCTGCATTACTCGGGTCGGTTTTTTCGAGAGCGGACTACGCGGAACACGCGTGGTCCGCTTTTTTTTGGCAAGACGGCGAGAGCGGCGCAGCTCAGTTGCTTGCCAGCCTCGATCCGGGATCGCGCCGGCGCGCTGCCCGCACTTCGCGATGTCCGTCGTCTAAAAGCCGCGGGACTTTGGTATCACGTCGGTCCGGCGCTCCGCGACTGCTCAAAACTTGGTTGGCGCCCGGGCAGGGCGCCAGGCGATCCGCGCCCTCACTCGGCGGCGGCGACGTTCGCCCCGTTCCCGCTCGCGATCACGCCCGTCGCGATGGCGTGGCGGGTGAGCCCGGCGGTGTTGTGGATGCCGAGTTTGTCCATGAGCTGCTGCCGGTGCTTTTCGACGGTCTTGGTGGTGATGCAGAGTTCGGCCGCGATCTGTTTGTTGCCCAGGCCCTCGGCCACGAGTTGCAGCACTTCCGCTTCGCGCGAACTCAGGAGGCTGGCGGGCGTCGCAATCGGCGTGCCGGCCTCGCGCGCGAGGCGCACCGCCGCCTTCAGGCGCGGGGAAAGCGAGGCGCTAAAATAGGTCCTCCCGCCCGCGACTTCCCGGATGGCGTGCGTCAGCACCTCCATGGAATTGTGCTTCACGACGTAGCCGGAGACACCGGCTTCGACCAACTGGGCGACATACTCGTCGTCACCGTGCGCCGAGAGCGCCAGCACCCGCGTCCCGGGAGCGACGTGCCGGATTTGGCGCGTGGCTTCACCGCCACTCAGCAGGGGCATCGAGATATCGATCACGACGACGGTCGGGCGCAACTTGCGGGCCAGGGCCACCGCTTCCCGGCCGTTGGTGGCTTCGCCCACGACTTCGAAATCGCCGAGCGATTGCAGCCACGAGCGCAACCCCTCGCGGACGACGCCGTGATCATCGGCCAGCACCACGGTGATTCGTTGCAGATTCATGGACAATCACGACTCCGGCCCGGCCGAAGGAGGGGATAAATTTTCATCCCCCCCCCCCCGCGCGGGCGAGTGGTCATTGAAAGGCACGCGGGCACAAACGGTGGTGCCCCGGCCCGGGGCGGACTCGACCGTGAAGGTGCCGCCCACCATCTCGACGCGTTCGCGCGAGCCGATTAGGCCGAGGCGGTGGCGTTTGGCGGCGAGCACCCGGGCCACGTCGAACGATTTCCCGTTGTCACGGATTTTCAAGCACACGGTGTCGTCGATTTTGCGCAGGCTCACGATCACCTGGGTGGCGGCGGCATGCTGGGCGATGTTGGCGAGCGCGGATTGCGCGATGCGGTAGAGCACGGTGCGGCCGGGCTCGCCCAGCCGCTCGACGCCCGCCCAGGCGGTGAAGCGCAGGCGGAGCTTCGTGCGCTGCGAAAACTCCTTCAGGTGCGAGCGCAGCGCGGGGATGAGCCCGAGATCGTCGAGCAGGGTGGGGCGGAGTTCGCGCGCGAAGCGGTGCATGGAGTGGATCGATTTCTCCACGACCTGCCGCGTGCCCGCGATCTGGCGCCGGAGGGCGGCGGGGTTGACGGTGGCGGCGCGGGTGAGGCATTGCAGATGGACGCTGATGCCCACGAGCGACTGCACGATATCATCATGCAGCTCGCGGCTGATGCGCTTGCGCTCCTCTTCCTGCGCCCGCAGCAGCTGATGGGAGAGATTCCGCATGCGGGTTTGCAGCTGGCGCGCCTCCCCCAGCGAGACACTGAGGTGGCGCTCGCTTTTGGAAAGGTCCGTCTCCACGGCTTGGCGGCGGACGATTTCGGCCTCCAACTTCCGGTTGGAGGCGGCCAGCACCTCGACGCGGCGCCGGGTCGCCTCCGCCCGTTGCCGCTCGGTGACGTCGGTGAAAAAACCCACGACGCCGTGCAGGCCGGACGGCAGCACGATGCGCTGGATCTGCCATTCGTAGGCCTGCTCGACGCCGATGTCCTGGCGCGTCGCGGAAAAATCCGGCGAGCGATACGGCTCGCCGGTTTTCAGGGTGTGGCGGAAGATCTGCATCACCTCATCCGCCACCTTGGCCGGCCAGATGATGTGGATGGCTTCGGAAAAATCGCGGCCTTTCCACGGCCGGACGCCCTCGAACACCGGCAGGGCAGAGGGGTTGATTTTTTGCAGGCGCAACTGCTCGTCGACGACAAAGATGCCGACCGGCGCCTGCTGGAAGAGGGTCGTGAAGATTGCCTCATGGCGGAGCACGGCCTGTTGCGCTTGCCGGAGAGGGGTGACGTCAGACACCGCGACGCGACACCATTTTTGCGGACTGGGCGAGATGGCTGACACAGCCTGGAACTCCGCGCTAAAAGCGATGCGATCCTTGAGCAGCAGCGCTTCGTGGACATGCTTGATCGGGTTCGCAAAAACTTTTTTCAGAAAAGCCGTGAAGTCCGCGCGGTCCCCCAGCGCCACGAAATCCTGCAGCCGGCGGCTGAGCAGCCGGGCGCGCTCCACGCCGAGCAAAATTGTGCCGGTCAGATTGGCGTCGAGGATCACGCCCTGTTCCGTGAGCGAAAAATAACCGACCGGCGCGAAGTCGTAGAGGTCGGTGTATTTTTCCAGCGCGTCCTCCATCCGGTCGCGGGTTTCCTTGAGTTCCGCGTTCTGCAGCTCCAGCTCGATTTGGTGGACCTGCAGTTCGTGGAGCGCACGCTGCGAGTCGGCGGCGGGCGCGCGATGACCGTTCGGGGCGGCTAGCTCCCGCTGTTCGGCGCGCAGCTTTTTTTCCGCGCGGAGGCGCAGGGCCGCCATCATGGGCGAGTTCTCTCGCTCGTAGCGGCGTTCGCTCCGCTCGGCGGGGGTGCGGCGGGTCGGCGTGGGCTTGGAAGGCTTTGAAGGCATGGGGAAAAATTCCAGCGCGGCTCAGGCTCAGGCCGGGGCGGATAAAACGGGGAGGCACCACGATGGCGCAGAGCGGCTCAGCCGCCCCCACACCCGAACCCCAATCCTTTGCACCGAAGGAAACGAAGGGCGCGGACACGAAGCACGCTTCGTTTCCTTCGTCGCCTTCCGTGCAAGATCGGGCGCCGAGAAATGCCCGCAAGAAAACATCCGGTTCGGGCCTGGCCGCAGCTGGCGCGGATGAAGGCGTCGCGGTGCGAAACGATCCGCGCCATCGCTGCCATCCGCAGTCAACCGGATTTGGGCCTTCGGATTGTTTCGGTCGGCGGGCATTTTTGGAGAAAATCGGCGGTTCACGATTTGGATTTCCCCCCGCGATTTTTTTTGCGGTCGCGAGCGGCCGCGGGCGCGGGCGCGCCGGAGCGGGATTTCACGAGGTCTGCGGTCTGCTGCGTGAAGCGCTTCTCCAAGCTGGCGTGCTTGACCCCCAGCTTGGCGGCCGTCGTCCGCGACGCGGTGATGTCGGCGAAGGTGATCACCACGCCGTCGATCACGTTCGCGATCGTCCGGTAGGGCATGACGCGCGTGGCGAACCACCGACCGTCGTTCGTGGCGACCTCCCGATCTCGGGCCGCGAACGTCCGCAGGACCTCGTGAACGTCCTCGATCATCGCGGGGTAGGCGAGGTCGCTCGTGATGTCGGTGATCGGCCGATCGACGTCTCCCGGGAGCAGCCGCATGATCCGGGCCGCCTGGGGCGTGAACCGCCGGACGTTCAGCGCGCCGTCGAGGAAGAGCGTCGCAATCTCCGTGCTGTTGAGGAGGTTCGCCATGTCGTTTCCCGTCCGGAGCAGCTCGTCCACCTTCGCCTGGAGCTCGGAGTTGACCGTGTGCAGCTCCTC
>JBDSGI010000484.1:0-3196 GCA_039919035.1 Opitutaceae bacterium | reverse complement strand
CAAAAAACCCGCTACCGCGTGGTCGACGGCGCGCCTGCGTGGAGCCACTTCCAGATCGCGAACAACCTCGGCTTCACCTACACTGCCGGCATCACCGGGGGTTTCTGAGCCGCGATTTTTTTTCGCGTTGCGCCGCACTCTCCGTGGCCCGGCAATCACCGCGCCCCATGCGCGTCCTCCTCGCCTTCGACAAATTCAAGGAGTCCCTCACCGCGCCCGCCGCCTGCGAGATCGCCGCGCGCGCGCTGCGCGAGACGCAGCCCGACTGGACGCTCGACCTGTGCCCGCTCGCGGATGGCGGCGAAGGCTTTTGCGAAATCCTCCCGCACTCTGCCGGCGGCACGGTTGAAACCCACACCGTCACCGGCCCGCGCGGCCAACTCGTCGGCGCGACCATTGGCTTCGTGGAGTTGGAAAAAATCCCCGCCGCCGCCCGTGCATTGCTCGGAATCGAAAATCGAGAATCGAAAATCGAAAATCCACACGTCGCGATCATCGAGATGGCCTCCGCGTCGGGCCTCGCGCTCCTCGGCCAGCACGAGCGCGATCCGTGGCAAACCACCACCACCGGCACCGGCGAACTGGTGCGGGTCGCGGCGGCGCGCGGCGTGGCGGCAATTCTCCTCGGCGTCGGCGGCAGCGCGACGCACGACCTCGGCCTCGGCACGCTCGCAGTGCTCGGGTTGAGATTTGAGGACGCAGGCGGCGCCGCCATTCACCCGCCGACTCCGGCGCAGTGGCCACAGATCGTCCGACTGGCCGGCACGACTCCACCGCTGCCACCGGTCCGAATCGCGTGCGATGTGAACAATCCTCTCACCGGCCCGCGCGGCGCCGCCGCCACCTACGGCCCGCAAAAAGGCCTGCGCCCGGCCGACCTCGCGCGCCTCGACGCGGAGAGCGCCCGCCTAGGCACGCTCCTCTGCGCGCACGCCGGCAAGCCCACGTCGCTGATGGCGACCCCCGGCGCCGGCGCCGCCGGCGGCATTTCGTTTGGCCTCATGGTCGCCGCGCACGCGCAACTCGTGTCCGGCACCGATCTCGTTTCCGCGTGGCTCGACCTTGAGTCGAAACTCGCCGCCGCCGATCTCGTGATCACGGGCGAGGGCCGTTTCGACGACAGCTCCCTCCAAGGCAAGGGCCCCGGGGCCGTCGCCGCCCGCGCGCTGGCCCTCGGCAAAAAGGTCCACGTGTTCGCCGGCCAAGCCACCGTCGCGCAGCCGCCCGCCAATCTCTCGCTCCACTCGATCACGCCCGCCGGTGTGCCGCTGGAGCGGGCGCTGCGGGAGTCGGACGGTTTCCTGCGGGCCGCCGTGCGAAGCGTGATGCAAGAGTTCAAATGAAACGACGCGGGTTTTCAAAACTGCTCGACCGTGCCGCCGCCGGGCGGCATCTCTCACGTTAATGTCTGGCGTCGCCCGCCCCTCCCCCATCCCGAGTTTCCTATCGCTGATCGTGCCGCTTCTTGGCCTGTTCGGTTGCAGCGCCAGCCAGCCGCCGGCCCCGGCGCCCGCGCCGTTCCGGACACCCGCCATTTCCGCTCCGGCCCCCGTCCGGGAGATTCAGATCCCGGCGCCAATCCAGCGGGGCGTGCTGCTTGGAATTGACGTGCTGGAGGCCGAGGGGTTCACGGTGGTCAAGGGCAAGCGGCTCGGGCTCCTCTCGCATCCGGCGGGCGTGAATCGCCGCGGCGTGCGTTCCAGCGACATCCTCCGTCACGCGCCCGGTGTGAAGCTGGTCGCGCTTTTCGGCGTGGAGCATGGCGTCAACAATGAGTTTCCCGCCGGCAAGAACTACGCGAGCTACACCGATTCCCGCACGGGCCTGCCGGTGCGGTCGCTTTACGACGGCAAATCCCGCAAGCCCACCAAGGAGCAACTCAAGGATCTCGACGCGCTCGTCGTCGATTTGCAGGACATCGGGACGCGGAGCTACACCTTTATCAGCGCGATGAAGCTGGCAGCCGAGGCGTGTTTCGAAAACGGCAAGGAGTTTATCATCCTCGACCGCCCGAATCCCCTCGGCGGTCTGAAGGTCGACGGCCCTCCGCTTGATGCCGCGCTGGCGGTGAACAATTACGTGGGCGCGTTTCGCGTGCCCTACGTGCACGGCCTCACGATGGGCGAACTCGCGCGTATGGCGAAAGAGTCGCCCGGGGTGCTCACCATCCCCGAAGCCGCCCGCGTCAAGGGTCAGCTGACCATCGTGCCGATGCGTGGATGGACCCGCGCGATGCGCTGGTCGGAGACCGGCCTGACCTGGGTGCCGACCTCGCCGCGCATGCAGGATTTCGCGGCGGTGCAGGGTTACCCGATGACGGGGCTCGGCTGCGAGCCGCCGAGCGGCTTCCGCCATGGGGTCGGCGACCAGTATGTGTTTCGCGGGCTGTCTCACATGACGGCGAAACTCGACGTGTATGAAAAGGAGCTGCGCGCGCTCAAGCTGCCCGGCATTCAATTTCGCCGCGTGAGCGCGCCGAACGCCCGCACGGGCCAGCCTTCGATCGGGCTCTTTATCGAAATCTCCGACTGGGACGAGTGGCGGCCCTCGGAACTGAATTTCTGGCTGCTCAAGCTCACCTGCAAACTGGAGGGCAAGAATCCCTTCACGGCCGCCAAGGTGAACGACAAGGTGATCTTTGTGAGGTTGCTGGGCTCGTCGGGCTTCGCCGCCGATCTCGTCGCCAAGGGCGCGGCGATCGATGTCGAGAGCTGGCTGCGGACGTGGCGGGCGCAGGCCAAGATCTATCAGGAACAGAGCAAAAAATACTGGATCTATCGGTAGCGCGCCGCCCGCCGGAAAGCTTGCGGGCGGCATACGGCCGCCAATCCTTTCGCCATGTCCCGCCCGGCGAAAAAAATTTCCCAGACCCAGCTCGCGCGCGAGCTCGGCATCTCGCAGGCGCTGGTCTCGCTGGTGCTCAACGGTCGCAGGCAGGGGATCAGCGCGGACACCTATGATCGGATTTGGGCCCGCGCGGTGCAGCGCGGCTACCGGCCGAAAGGCATGCACCTCGCCGCGTCGCCCGCCGCGCAAGGCCGGCAGGTGGGCATCATCCTGCGCGCGCCTCTGCGGCTGAACACGCCGACGATGTATTTCGGCCACGTCCAGCACGGCCTGCATACCGCGATCGAAGCGCGGGAATACGCGACGGTATTTCTGGGGGCCGAGGATCAGCTCGACCAAAAAAAGCTTC
>JBDSGI010000483.1:0-4075 GCA_039919035.1 Opitutaceae bacterium | reverse complement strand
CCGGTTTGTCGGCCGCGGCGCAACCCCCGCTGATCCGGCGGCCATGCGCGGCGGTGCGTCGCTTTCCAACACCGTGGGTTCGGTGCTCGATCCGATCATGGCGTTGCGGCGCACGGTCACGCTACCGCCCGACGGCACCGCGATCATCAACCTCGCGGTCGGCATGGCCGCCAGCCGGGAGACCGCGCTGGCGCTCGTGGAAAAATACCAGAGCATCCGCATGGCGGAACGCGCCTTCGACCTCGCGTGGACCCACAGCCAGGTGACCTTGCGCCAGCTCGACGCGACCGAGGCGGAGGCGCAGCTCTTCGGCCGCCTAGCCGGTGCCTTAATTTTTGCCGACCCCGCCCGCCGCGCCAATGCCGGCGTATTGCGGAGCAACCGGCGCGGCCAGAGCGGTCTATGGAGCTACGGTATTTCCGGCGACACGCCGCTCGTCCTGGTCCGCCTCACTGACCCGGGAAAGATCGCCCTCGTTCGGCAGATGATCCGCGCGCACTCCTACTGGCGGCTGAAAGGGCTGGCCGTCGAAATGCTCATCCTGAACGAGGACGCTTCGGTCTACCGCCAATCCCTGCACGACGAAATCACCGCGCTGATTTCGGCGGGCGCGGCCGCGCCCATGCTGGACAAGCCCGGCGGCATCTTCGTCCGGCGGCTCGACCAAATTCCGCACGAGGATCGCGTGCTGCTGCAATCGGTGGCGCGTCTGGTCCTGGATGACGAAAAAGGCAGTCTGGCGGAACAACTGGAGCGCCGCAGTGTGCTGGAGCCCGTGGTCCCGGCGCTGACGCTCCTGCGCGCGGCGTCAACCGACCTGCCCGGCCCGCTCCCGGAGCGGGATCTGATTTTTCCCAATGGCCTCGGCGGCTTCACGCGGGACGGCCACGAGTATGTCATTACCCTCGCGGCAGGCCAGGTGACCCCGGCTCCGTGGGTCAACGTGATCGCGAATCCCAACTTCGGCACCGTCGTGTCGGAAGGCGGCGCGGCTTACACGTGGGTGGAAAACGCCCACGAATTCCGCCTGACGCCGTGGAGCAACGACCCGGTGTCGGACCCCAGCGGCGAGGCTCTCTATATCCGCGACGAGCACACGGGGCAGTTTTGGTCGCCGACCCCGCTGCCCGCGCGCGGCGCTGCGCCCTACGTGATCCGCCATGGCTTCGGTTACACCGTGTTTGAGCATACCGAGCACGGCCTCGTCTCCGAGTTGTGGGTTTACGTGGCGATGGACGCGCCCGTGAAATTCTCCGTGTTGAAGCTGCGCAACATCTCGGGGCGTCCGCGCCGCCTATCGGTCACCGGCTACTGTGAATGGGTGCTGGGCGAATCGCGGCAAAAAAGCCTGCTGCATGTGCAAACCGAGGTGGACTTGAAGAGCGGGGCGCTGCTCGCGCGCAACTATTACAACACCGAATTCCCAGATCGCATCGCCTTCATCGATGTCAGCGATCCGACGCGCACGCTCACCGGCGACCGGAAGGAATTCATCGGCCGGAACGCCAGCCTGGCGGAGCCGGCGGCCATGAAGCGCGCCCGCCTTTCGGGCCGGGTCGGCGCGGGCCTGGATCCCTGCGGCGCGGTGCAGGTGGTATTCGATTTGGCGGACGGTCAAGAGCGGGAGACGGTTTTCCGTCTCGGGGTCGGACGGAATCCCGCCGACGTGCAAAACCTGATTCAGCGCTTCCGGCCGGTGGGCGCGAGCCGCGGCGCGCTCGAGGGCGTCTGGGCGCACTGGAACCGCACCCTCGGCGCGATCAACGTGGACACCCCCGATCCCGCGGTGAACGTGATGGCCAACGGCTGGCTGCTGTATCAGACGCTGAGCTGCCGGCTCTGGGGCAGGACGGGATTTTATCAATCCGGCGGCGCCTTTGGCTTCCGCGATCAGTTGCAGGACGTGATGGCGCTGGTGCATGCCGACCCGGCGCTCACGCGCGAACACTTGCTGCGCGCCGCCGCGCACCAATTCCGTGAGGGCGACGTCCAGCATTGGTGGCATCCTCCGGCGGGGCGCGGGGTGCGGACGCATTTTTCCGACGACTTTCTCTGGCTGCCCTACGTCACTTGCCGCTACGTCACGTGTGTCGCCGATACCGGCGTGCTCGACGAAAAAATTTCGTTTCTTGAAGCGCGACCGGTTAAGCCCGAGGAGGAAGCCTACTACGACTTGCCGCGTCGCACCGACGAGAAGGCCACGCTGTATCAACACTGCGTCCGAGCGATCGAGCGCGGCCTGAATTTCGGTGAACACGGCCTGCCACTGATGGGTTGCGGCGACTGGAACGACGGCATGAACCGGGTGGGCCACGAGGGGCGGGGAGAAAGCGTCTGGCTGGCGTTTTTCCTCTACGACGTGCTGACCCAGTTCAGCGCCTTGGCCCGCGCCCGCGACGACTCGGCTTTTGCCGAACGCTGCACCACGCAGGCGGAGCAGTTGCAGAAGAACATCGAGGCGCACGCTTGGGACGGGGAGTGGTATCGCCGCGCCTGGTTCGACAACGGCGAACCGCTGGGCTCGCGGGACAACGTGGTCTGCCAGATTGATTCTATCCCGCAAAGCTGGTCGGTGATCAGCGGCGCCGGGGAACCGGCGCGCGCGCGTCAAGCCATGAACTCGGTGGAGGAGCGTCTCGTCCGCCGCAAGGCCCGGCTCATTCAGCTGTTTGATCCGCCCTTCGACAAATCTCCGGTCAATCCGGGCTACATCAAGGGTTACATTCCCGGGGTGCGCGAGAACGGCGGCCAGTATACCCACGGCGCGATTTGGACCATCATGGCCTTCGCGCTCATGGGCGAAAACGATCACGCGTGGGAACTGTTTTCCCTGCTCAACCCGGTTCATCACGGCCGGACGGCCCGACAAATTGCGACCTACAAGGTGGAGCCCTACGTCGTCGCCGCGGATGTCTACGCGGTCCCGCCGCACACGGGACGAGGGGGCTGGACGTGGTATACCGGCTCGGCCGGCTGGATGTATCGGCTGCTGCTCGAGACCCTGCTGGGGGCCAACTTGGAAGGCGACCGCCTGCGCCTCGAACCCCGGATGCCGAAGCAGTGGCCGCGCTACAAAATTCACTACCGCTATCGGCAGACCGTCTATCACATCACCATCACCCGGCTCGTCGCGGATTCGAGTGACGCCAATTCGCTCACCGTTGATGGCCGGGAAATCCCCGGCACAACCGTTCCGCTACGGGACGACCGCGAGGAGCATGTCGTCGAATTGAAAATCCGCTGACCGGGCCACGCCTCAGGGCCTGGGCCACGGAATAAACTGAATCCACGGAAAGAATCTTTTTACCATGAATGCCTACCGATCAGCCCCGACGGGCATCGTGGCTCTGCCTTCGCCGCGTCATTCAACGATGCGCACGTCCTCACGCACAATAGCGACCGCAAAACCGGTCTCGCCAAGGGGATCGTCATTACGCCGTCGCACCATCCGCCGCACGACGGCGGCATCATACAGCCCGCCCCACGGCGGGCCGGCGGAGCGCGCCTTGACCGCTTGGACCGAGCCCAAGGCAAACGAGTTGGTCGTGAACGGACTCCAGGGCTTGAACCGAATTCCTTCGGCCAGGGCCCGGCGTGCACCGACCACACAGCGTAACGATTTTCTCCACCACTACCTCGCCGACCGCCCTGAAAATTCAACGTGACGGATGGACTCGATCCCACCGCGCAAATGCCAACAAGAAATCGGCGAGGAGCGTTGTGTGACAGGAACGTCGCGATTGGAGCGGGTTTGCGCAATGCCGGCTAACCCAAGGTCTCGTCCGTTACTCTGGGCGCGGGGCGGAAGCGGGGAATGCGTTGGGCTTGTCGCGGTAGCGGGCGGCTTGGTCGCGGCTCAGGAGCGAGAGGTTTTTCCCGCGCAGCAGGAAGAGGCGGCCGGCTTCGTTGGCGACGAGGAGGTTGGTTTCGGGGCCGCCGCCAAGGTCGGTGCCGACGACTCCGCTCTCGTGGCTGCCGCCAGGCTGCACGATGCCGTGCGTGCCGTGTGCGAAAGGCGCGGGATGGGAGAAGACGGGTTGGTCCGCCGTGCCCACGTTGCGCAAAAGGAGCGGGG
>JBDSGI010000482.1:0-2697 GCA_039919035.1 Opitutaceae bacterium | reverse complement strand
AGCGCCTCGGCGGAAGCCTTGAGGATGAAATCGTTGACCGAGAGTTTGACGCCTTCCTTTTCAAGGCCGGTGTTGAGCTGCTCGCGGAGCGCGAGGAGCGGGCCGGCGTCCATTTCGATGTCGAGGTAGACGTAGGGAATCTGCGTCGTGGACTCGAGCATGCGCTTGGCGATTACGCCGCGAATGGTGGAGACGGGCACGAGGCGCGCTTCCTGCACCGGACCCTTCGGGCCGAGGGCGCCGCCCGTAAAGGTGCCAGCGGCTTTTGCGGCGGGCGGATTTTTCTCCGCGGCAAGCACGTCGGCGCGGACGATCCGGCCGCCGGGACCCGAGCCTGTGATACGCGCGGGATCGATTTTCTTTTCCGCAGCGAGTTTCCTGGCGAGGGGAGAAATCTTGATCCGGCCGGCGGAAGGGGAGGAAGGCGCTTCGGGTGCGGGCGAGGCGGGGGTCGGTTTCGTTGCCGGCGCTTTCTCCGCCGCGGGCAGGGCTGCGGAATCCGCCTTGGCTTCGGGAGTGGGCTTTTCCTCGGCGTCCGGCTTCTTTTCAGCAGCGGGTTCGGACGCTGGAGCTTTCGCTGCCGGCGCTTCGACCTTCTCACCCGCCTTGCCGATGGCGCAGAGGGGGGCGCCGAGTTCAACTTGGGAACCGCCGGGCGCGAAGATTTTTAGAAGCGTGCCGTCGAAGAAACTCTCCAGCTCCATCGTGGCCTTGTCGGTTTCCACCTCGGCAAGCATGTCGCCAGACTTCACCGCGTCGCCTTCCTTCTTCAACCATTTGACCAGCGTGCCCACCGTCATGGTGTCGCTGAGTTTCGGCATTTCGATGATGTTGGCCATGGAGGAAAAAGTGGGAAACGTAGAAAATCGGAAAAGTTGAAAAAGAGGAGAAGGGAACGTTGGCGAAAACTCAGCGATTCCCGATTTTCCGCCCTTCCAATTTTTAGGCGACGGCGGCGAGCGCGGCCTTAATCACTCGCTGGGGATTCGGCAGTTGCTCGGTTTCGACCGGCGGGCTGTAGATGGCGGGCGCGTCGATGGTCGCAATGCGGTGGATGGGGCCGTCGAGTTCGTCGAACGCTTCGCGCTGGATCATGTAGGCGAGCTGCGAACCGACGCTGGCAAACGGCTTCTGCTCCTCGACGATCAGCACGCGGTGCGTCTTCGCCACGGAGGCAAGCACGGTGTCGATGTCGAGCGGGCGGATGGAGCGCAGGTCGACCACCTCGACCGAAACCTCGTGCTCCTTCTCAAGCACCTCGGCGGCGGCGAGCGAGTGCAGCACGCAGCGCCCGTAGGTAACAATGGTCAGATCGGTCCCTTGCCGTTTCACGTCAGCCTTGCCGAGCGGAATCAGATATTCCTCCTCTGGAATCTCGCCCTTCTCGCCGTAGAGCATGGTGTTTTCGAGGAAGAACACCGGGTCGTTGTCGCGGATGGCGGACTTGAGCAGACCCTTCGCATCGTAGGCGGTGGCGGGCACGACGACCTTCACGCCCGGGTGGTTCGCGAGGACATTTTCCGGCGTGTGCGAGTGCGTGGCGCCGACGTTCGTGCCGCCGTTGGCGGGTCCGCGGATCACGATGGGGCAGTTGATTTGGCCGCCGCTCATGTAGCGGACGTTGGCGGCGTTGTTCAGAATCTGATCGAAGGCGACCGAGTAGAACGACCAAAACATCAGCTCCATCACGGGCCGCACCCCGAGCATCGAGGCGCCGATGCCCATGCCGATGAAGCCGGCTTCGGAAATCGGGGTGTCGACGATTCGGCTCGGGCCGAACTTGGCGAGCAAGCCCTCGGTGACTTTGTAGGCACCGTTGAACTGCGCGACTTCCTCGCCCAGCACGACGACGTTTTTGTCGCGGGTGAGTTCTTCGGCGAGGGCGTGGCGGATGGCTTCGCGGTAGGTGAAAACGGGCATCGCGGAAAAGTGGAAAGTTGGAAAATCGGAGAAGTTAAAACGATATCAGCTCAGTCGAAGAACAGCCGGCCTTCGGATTTGCGCTCGGAGGGATTATCGGTCTCCCAGTAAACATCCTTCTGGATATCAGCCGGCGTGGGGAAGGGACTCGCCTCGGAAAATTCCACGGCGGCATCCGCCTCGGCCCGCGCCTCGGTGTCGATTTTTTCGATCAGGGCCTCGGTGAGCACGCCTTCGGCGACAAGCCGGTTCTGGAAAACCTGAATCGGATCCTTGGTGCGGCGGTATTCCTCGATCTCCTGCTTGCTGCGGTAGGTGTTATCGGGATCGGCCACGGAGTGGCCGCGATAGCGGTAAGTGCGAATCTCGATTACCGCCGGCTTCGACTCTTCACGCGCGAGCGTGAGAAACTTGTCCATCGTCGCACGGACTTCATAGACGTCGTGACCGTCGCAGGTGCCCCACGCCATGTCATAGCCTTCGGCACGTTTGGCGAGCGCGCCGGCGGACGAGCGACCCTGGCTCGTGCCCATCGAGTAGCCGTTATTCTCGATGACGAAAATCACGGGCAGCTGCCAGAGCGAAGCGAGATTGTAGGCCTCATGCACCGCGCCTTGGTTCACGGCACCGTCACCCATGAACGCCATCGCCGCGCCTTTGTGGCCTTGATATTTCACCCCGTAGGCAAGGCCGACGCCGAGCGGAATCTGGCCGCCAACGATGCCGTGGCCACCCCAATAGTTTTTCGTCGGATCGAAATAGTGCATCGAGCCGCCC
>JBDSGI010000481.1:0-3657 GCA_039919035.1 Opitutaceae bacterium | reverse complement strand
GTGACAACCGGAACGGTCGTGTAGCCGCTGCCGGCTGACGTGACGTTGATGGCCGTCACGACGCCACCTGCAACAACGGCCGTCGCCGCAGCGCCAGAGCCGCCACCGCCGGAAATCATTACCGCCGGAGCCGTCGTGTAGCCGGTGCCGCCTGCGCCGACAGTGATGCTGGCCACGCCGCCGCCCGAGAGCGTGGCCGTCCCGGTTACGCTCGACCCAGTGGGCGGCGCGACCGTGATCGTCGGAGTGCTGGTGTAGTCGGCACCGTTATCCTCTATCGTCAGGCCGGTGACGGCTCCACCGGAGACAATGGCCGTGATGGTGGCGACGCGGCTGGCACCGCCGCCCGAAACGGTCACGGTGGGAGCCGAGAGATAGCCGCTGCCTCCGGATGTGATGTTCGCGGATATCACACTGCCGCCCGTGCCCGAAAGCACGGCGATGCGCGTAATCTCGGCTGCAATTATGGGTTCAGTCTGGGCGTGCGCGAGGTGCGGTGAGAGCAGGGCAAAGGATGCCCCGGCACCAAAAAGTCGGAAGATAGTTTTCATGAGCGATCGGGTTGGTCTGACGGTGGGCTCACTCTGTGCGCTGATCATTGGCCAGCCTTCGGCATGGCGGGCAGGAACGGATCCGAGCCGTCGCGGTAACCGGGCAGGTCCTCGCGTTTCATGTCGAGGCCGCGGACGCGGTCCGAGTTAAAGACCTGCTCAACCGTCGCGCCCTCGGCGCTGATGGTCTTGGCGGTGATAAAGATGATGAGGTTGGTCGTCTCGATGTTCTTGTTGTCCGAGCGGAACAGCCGGCCGAGGACGGGGATCGACCCGAGCACGGGCACCTTGTTCTGGCCGTTGCTCGAGGACTGCTGCATGAGCCCGCCGATGCCCATGGTGAAGCCGTCTTTCAGAGAGACCGTCGTGTTGGCCTTGCGCGACTCGACGATCGGAATGGCGGCGCCGTTGAAATTCGCATCGCGGTTCGACTGGCTGACCTCGGGCTCGACGGTCAGCTTAATGTAGCCGCGGGAATTCACCTGAGGCGTGACCTTGAGGATGACACCGATGGGCTTGTAGGTGAAGCCGCTCACCTCATAAACCCCGCGCTCCGTGTTGTAGGTGTAGCTCGGAATCGGGCGCTCCTGGCCAACGTTAATCACCGCCGGGCTGTTGTTGAGGGTGACGATGGTCGGATTGGAAACGATCTTGGTCTTCTGAAGCGACTGCAGGGCGCTGAGCACCAGATTAAAATCGGCGGCGGAGAACACCGCGCTCAGCACCCGGGAAGTGCCGTCGGCGTTCAGGAGCGAACTGATGTTGTTGAAGGTGTTGTTGACGTTGGCTTGGGTGGTATCGGTGATCAGCGAGCCGTTCTTCTGGGTCGCCGCATTGGTCAGCGCGCCGGTGGTGCCGGTGAGCGAGGTCGAGTTCGGCACGCCGTTGGTGGAGCCGACCGAGGAGGTGCTCGTGGAGCCGTTGGCCTGGCCGGTGTCGATATTGTTGCCGATGGTGGAGGTGTTATCGCGCTTGGAGATGCCCTCATTGAGACCGTTGACAGTGCTACCGTTCTGGGCGGTTTGCTCACGGTAGCGCTTGAACTCGTTTTGGATTTTTCCAGCGCCAATCTGGTAGCCGCTGAGCGAGGACCAATTTACGCCGATGTTTTTCACGTCGGCATCGCTGACCTCGACGAACTTCGTCTCGATCATTACTTGGTCCGTGGCGCGGTCGAGCTGCTCGATGATCGGGCGGATGCGATTCATGCGCGACGGACGCTCCGTGATGATCAGGCTGTTGCTGCGCGCATCGACCACGATGCGTCCGCCGGCGGCCGCATCCACGAGGGAAGAAACCGTCGGCATGATGTCCGAAGCCTTGGCGTAGTTGATCCGGAAAACGTCGGTGGAGGTCGGCTCTTGGAGCAGGCTCTCGTTGCTGACGATTTTGATGATGTTGCCCTCCTCGATGTAAGAGTAGTTCACCGGGCCGAGCACACTTTGGAAAATCTGGCGCCACGTGACGTCACGAAGCTTGATCGTGGTTTTGCCCTGCAACGTGTCGGGCATGATGATGTTCAGCTCAAAGAGGTCGGCAACGTTGCGGAGGATGTTGCGCACATCCTCGTCGGGAAAATCGACGGAGAGGGTGTCGCGGCCGGTGGCGTCCTTGGCCTTGGTGGCCGTGCCGCTGGGCGCGGCGGCCTCCGCAGGTTTGGCCACGGCATCGGCGGGAGCATCCGCCGCCGTTTGGATTCCCGCCGCAGGGGCGGGGGTCGTAGCGGCAACGGGCTCCGCTGGAGGAGCCGCGACGGGTGCCGGGTCGGAAGCTTCGGCGGAAACCGGAGCGGGAGCGACGGGCTGCTGAGCCAGCACCCGGAGGGCGGGCAAAGCGGCCAGCAGCGCGAGGACAGTGAGCGGACGGGTGCGAGTGTTCATATTATCGAACAGGTTTGATGGGCCGGGTGATTTCTTCGCCACGGTAGCGCAGCGTGAAGGTGGTGCGGTCAATTGAGACGAGCTCTAGTTCGTAGTCTTGGCTGTTATACGTGGCGGTGAAACGAGTCCCCACCTCGAAAGGTTTTGATCCGATGACAAGACGCGGCGCACCGCGCAGGTGAATGACGCCAGTGGGCGAGATCTGCCCGGCAAGTTTTTCCAGGATCTCGCGGTCCGGGGGGATCACTTTAATTGCAGCCGCAGGCAGACCGGGCCGCAGTTGGCTCACCGCGGCCGACGGATCGGCCTTGTCGAAGCTGGGCGGATTAAACGGCGACACCAGATCGGACGGGAGCGGATCGGGATTGGCGCGATTCACGAGACTGTGGGCAAGCGCAAGTGAAGCCTGGCGTTTGATTGGAGGCTGCAGGTCCGCGGAGTTGCGTGCGGCCCAGCCTCGAACGGGATGAAGCAGCGCGAGCAAGCCAACTGCGAAGCAAAGGATGGGACGGAGATTCATGACTTGCCGAGGAGTTCAAGGCTGAGTCCGAGCGTCAGCGCCGAGTTGCGATTGGCGGCGGCGCCGCCAAATGAAGCGGTCAGCACGCGGCAGTAATGCGCGCCATTCTCAAGCTGGCGCAGAAACTCAAGAATTTGGGGCAGCGTCCCCTGCACCGAGACCGAGAAGGGCACCGCCACATAAGTGTTCTTGGCGCCTTTGGCCGCTGCGACGGTCGCAGCCGTCTGACGCAGGTCGATAATCTTGACGCCGGTCTCGCTCTCGAGCTTGTAGAAATACTGGGTGTTCGAGCCCAGTTGGGTCGGACGCACGAGCCGGTCCTCAACGCCGTTGACCGCCGCGCTCATCGCGTCCGCGTGCTCGCGCATCTGGGTCGAATATTGGATGTTCAGCGCGATTCTATCACCATCCGCGGACTTGAGTCCAAGTTCAGCCTCGGCGCCGGGAATCTCGTCGACTCGCAAGTAGAGCGCGATCGCCAACACTAGACTGAGCGCTCCGCAGCCAAAGCTGATAGGGTGCTTCTTGATCAGCGCGACCAGTTCTGGATTGGTCATAGTGGTTTCCTCACGGGTTTCGGCGCAGCGGCCGTCGGTGGTTTGAGCCGCAGCAAAAACTCAACGGCCATTCGGCCCGTCGCGGGGTTGCGCGTCGGCGTGCTGGTGAAAGTGAACTCGTCAAACTGCGAGAGCTGCTGGTCCGCTCG
>JBDSGI010000480.1:0-5813 GCA_039919035.1 Opitutaceae bacterium | reverse complement strand
TTTTTTCCGTCACCAGCGTGTGCGCCGGTTTGCTCGCGGCGCGCGGCTGGTCACTTGCGCTGGTGCTGCCGGCGGCGGCGGCGCTCGGCGCGCTGCTCGGCGCGGTCAACGGCTTCCTCGTCGCCAGCCTGCGCCTGCCCTCGATCGTCGTGACTCTAGCGACGATGGTCACGCTGCGGCAGGGCCTGAATCTCGTCCGGCAAGGTGAGTTCGTGAACATGCCCGACTCCGTGCAATGGTTCGGACTCCCGCAGGCAAGCGGCCAGTGGTTGCTCGTCGGCGCGGCCCTCGTGCTGCTCGTAATCCTCGGCATCGCGATGCGGCACGTGTCGGCCGGACGATTCGTTTATGCCGTGGGCACCGATGCGGAGGCGGCCCGGCTGGCCGGCATTCGGCCGCAGCTCGTCACGTTTTTGGTGTTTGTCTTCATCGGCGCGCTGACGGGCTGCGCCGCGATGATGAACATCGTGCAGTCACCCCAAGTGCAGCCGCTGTCGGGCGCGGGCCTCGAACTTAAAGTGATCGCCGCAGTGGTCGTCGGCGGGGTGGCGATCTCGGGCGGACGGGGCAAACTTTGGGGCGCCTTCGCGGGCCTGCTGCTACTCGCGTGTGTGGCGCCGGCGCTGACGCACCTGCACATCGAAGCCTACTGGGAAAAGGCGATTCAAGGCGCAATCATCCTGCTCGCGGTGGTGGCCGATGGCGTGCGGAACCGGAAAGGAGGACGCTAACCATGACCAGTGGAGGCAAACGCGACTGGAAAGCCCTGCTACTCCGCCACGAGATGCTGCTGCTCTACGTGCTCGTGGCCGAGTGGGTGTTTTTCTATTTCGCCGGAACCACGACCAATCGCCGTGGCGTGATCGTGGGCTTCGGCACCGTGGATCGGCAATTCGACATTCTGCGGCACTCGTGCGAAATCGGCCTGCTCGCTCTCGCGCTCACGCCGGTGATTCTCACCGCCGGCATCGACTTGTCGGTCGGTTCGCTCCTCGGGTTGTGCGCCATCCTCTTCGGGAAATTCTGGCATGATGCCGGCATGGGCATTCCGCTCGCGGCGACGCTCGCCCTGGGTTGCGGCGCCCTGGGCGGCGCGCTCAACGCTACCCTGATCACGGCGCTGCGATTGCCTCCGCTCATCGTGACGCTGGGCACCTACTCGCTCTTCCGCGGCCTCGCCGAAGCCATCACGCGGGGTGCGATCACTTACACGGATTTCCCGGCAGGATTCCTGTTTGTCGGTCAGGAGCGCTGGCTCGGCCTGCCGACGCAGGCGTGGCTTTTCCTTTTCGTGGCGATCGCGGTTTGGCTGCTGGTGCATCGCACCACAATCGGCCGGTCGTTTCGCGCGATCGGTTTCTCACCCGAGGGCGCGCGCTATGCCGGCCTGCCGGTCGAGCGGCGCGTCGCGCTCGCGTATGTGCTGGCCGGCCTCATCGCCGCGCTCGCCGCGATTATCTACACCGCGCGCCTTGGCCAGGCCAAGGCGGATGCCGGCACCGGCTACGAGTTGTTTGCCATCACGGCGGTCGTGCTCGGTGGCACCAGTATTTTTGGCGGCACCGGCAGCGTGCATGGCACCTTGCTTGGTGTAGCCGCCATCGCGGTCCTCAAAAACGGCCTGGCTTGCCTGCCGGTCGTGATGCGGATGAATGCCGCCGAGGAGATGTCCGGCCTGCTTACCGGCGCGTTGTTATTGCTCGCGTTGACCGGGAGCATTTTTCCCCGACTGTGGTCGCAGTGGCGGGCCCATCGCGGGGCCCACTCCGCGCTCCCAACTCTAAATTCCAAATGAAATACCTCCCCCGCCTCGTCCTCGCCGCCGGCATTGCGCTTGCCGCCGCCCTCGGCGCCACCGCCGCCGATTCCTCCAAACTCGTGGTCGCGTTTCTCCCGAAATCCAAGGGCAACGCCTACTTCATCTCCTGCAAGGCCGGCGCCGAAAAGGCCGCCAAGGAGCTCGGCGTCGAACTACTCTTCGACGGGCCGACCGACTCCAACGCCGCGAAGCAAAACGAAATCGTCGAGAACTGGATCACACTTGGCGTCGATGTCATCGCGGTGGCCGCGGAGAATCGCGAAGGGATTTCGACGGCCCTGCGGAAGGCGCAGAAAGCCGGCATCAAGGTCGTCACCTACGACGCCGATGCGGCACCGGATGCGCGCACGTTTTTCGTTAATCAGGCGACGCCCGAGGGCATTGGTTATGCGCTGATGGACGAGGCGGGCCGGCTCCTGAAAGGCGAAGGCGAGTTCGCCATGATCACCGCGTCACTCACCGCCGCAAACCAGCGCGAGTGGCAGAAGCACATTGAGACGCGCCTGAAGGAAAAATATCCGAAAATGAAACTCGTCGCCGTCCGCCCCTGCGATGACCTGAAGGACAAGGCGCAGTCCGAAGCCACTGCCATGATGAGCGCGAATCCGAACCTTAAATTGATCATGGCCATCTGCTCGCCCGGCGTCCCTGGAGCCGCTGAGGCGGTGAAACAGTCGGGCAAGACCGGCAAGGTGAAGGTTATCGGGCTTGGCCTACCGAACGAAAACAAACGCTACGTCCACGAAGGCGTGACGGACACCGTGATTCTCTGGAACACCGGCGACCTCGGCTACCTCACGATCCAAGCCGGCGTCGCGCTCGCCAAGGGCGAACTCAAGCCAGGAGCGAAAAGCTTCAAGGCCGGCACTCTCGGCACCTTCGCGATCGTCGGCGACAACATCCTCTTGGGAACGCCGTTTGCCTTCAACAAGGGCAATATCGACCAATTCGATTTCTGAGCAATTCGGCCCGCGCGGCCGAATCGTTTTCAAGCGGACTCGCGGACGACGTTACTTCGCCGGCATCGGTAGCGGCACCGTGCGGCTCGGCATCGGCCCGTAGTCCGGCTTCGGCAACGCGCCGATTAAGTCGGCCACCATGATACGCCCGCCGGTTGCGATGCTGCGGTTGGCCGCGATGCCGACGAGAATCGAACACGCGCCGGCGCGCTCGTCCGCCGCGCGCAGATATTTGTCAGCCGCCGGCTGCGGCAGGAAAATATCCTCCAGCATCAACCGATCACCGCCGCCGTGATCACCCTCGGCGCTCCACGGTTTCACGTCGTAACCGGCGCCGCGCAGAGGAATGACGCGGATCTTCACGTCGTCCTGCGCCATGCCGCCCTGCACGCTTTCGGTGCCGTTCACATAAACCGATTCCACGACACTGTGTTCGATGCGGCCTTGGGTGCCGTTGAACGCGACGGTGTAGCCCTCCCACGCATTGAAGGCGTTCAGCGAATAGCTGAGCGTGGCGCCGGTGTCGTAGGTCACGAGGGCGTTCATCGTGTCCTCGATATCGATGTCCGGCCGGAAGACGCAGCGGTCGCGCCAATACCCATCGTGGCTCTCTTGATCGAGATAGAGCGCCTTAAGTCCCGCGCTGGCTGCGAGGTCGAGGCGGAAGGCGCAGCGCTCCTTCTCCGGGCAAGTGCCGCAGCGCTCGTGCGGCCCGCCGAGACCAAGCCGTCGCGCCATCGCTGGCGTGTAGAACTCTCGCTTGCCGGTGGCTGAAACGGCCAACGGCATGGCCCCCAGCCACCAGTTCACGAGATCAAAGTGATGCGTGCTCTTGTGGACGAGCAGCCCGCCGGAATTCTCCTTCCGCGCATGCCAGCGCCGGAAATAATCCGCGCCGTGATGGGTGTTGAGCAGCCAGTGAAAATCCACCGACAGCACCTCGCCGATCTCGCCGCTCATCAGCAAATCCTTCACCTGCGAACGCGGCGGCGAGTAGCGGTAGTTGAAGGTCACGCGGCAATGGCGGCCAGTGCGCCGGCGCGTTTCCAAGATTTGCCGGCACTTCTCCACGTCCGTCGTCATCGGCTTCTCCGTGATCACATCGCAGCCCGCTTCCATGGCCCGCACAATGTAGTCGTGATGCGAGGCATCGATGGTGGTCACGATCACCACGTCCGGCCGGCACTCGGCGATCATGCGGGAAAAATCGGTCGCGACGTAGCCCGCCGGAACCGCCGCGTGGTTCGTCCGGGAGCGATTGCGCGCGAGTTCGATTCGGCCCGGATTCGAGTCACACACTGCGACGAGCTCGGCATCCCGGGCGTGCGTCCGCTCGATGGCATCCTGATAAAGCCGGTGCCGCGAGCCGAGCCCGACAATGGCGTAACGACGGCGCGCGGGGTTGAAAACGGAGCGTGGGCTCGGGTCAGACATGAAGCGGAGCAGAAGGGAGCTGAAGCAGCCGGAATTCGGCATAACTCGGGATGGCGCGCAAGTGGCCTTGCAGAGACGCCGACAAGAAACGTCCCCGCTCGCGCCCGCAACGCCCACCGTTGCCAGACAGTCGGGCCGCATCGACAAAAAAAATCCCGCCGGATTCCGCGGGATTCAGATGCGGCGGCTTGAGCCGGATTACTTGGCGCGATGCGCGACCAAATCGGTCTTCACCGGAGCCCCGCCGTCGCGTCCAGGCCGCTCAACGGAGCCCTTGAGAGTGTCGCCTTCGATTTTTCCGCTGTATTTGGTGACGAACTTGTTGCCGTTGAATTCGAGTTCCACGTTGAAGGCCACCGTTCCGTCCTTGAACGATGCCGCCGAGATTGCAGTATCGGGAATTTCATACTGGCCCATCGATGCGCCCTTGAGCGTGCCGGAGAGTTTACCGTCCTTCCATTCGAGGGTCAGGGTGCGTTCGATGCCGGGATTGCCCCCGCGGCCGGCGGTGGTGAATTTCCAAGTGCCGGCCGGAGAGGCATCGGCGGCAAACGCGGTGACCGCGGTAAGAACGACAGCGACGAGCGCCGTGAGAAAGCTACGGGGGGATTTCATAGTGGGATTGGGAAACGAGGGATTCGGAACGCAGTGGAAACGGCACGTCGCGCCGGGGCAAACGCGGGCACCTCGGACAGTCCCGCGTCAGGCCTCGACTCGCAGTTGCTGCAACAGCGCCTGAATATAGCCGAAACAAAACGCGAAGGCCTTCTGCCCCTGAGGATCGCCGAGGATTTGCGGCACATGGTCCGGCATTATCATGCCGGAATAACCGACCTCGCGGTAGGTGCGCAGCGCCCGCGGCATGTCCACATCGCCTTCGTCAGGGAACGTCTCCTCGAATTTCAGAAAGCCACCGCGGATATTGCGGAAATGCACGTTGAAGATTTTCCCGCGGCGGCCGAAGTCTCGAATCACGTCGTAGATTTGCTCACCGGGTTTTTCGAGCATCTCGGACACCGTGCCTTGGCAGAAATTCAACCCGTGGTTGGGGCTCGCCTGCAACTCGACGAATTTTCGCAGGCCGTCAGGCGTGCCTAGCACCGTGTTGACGCCCCGCCAGCCGGTCTCCCGCGGCATGCCGGGATCCTGCGGATGGCAGGCGATCTTGACCTTCGCCTCCTCCGCCACCGGCACGATTTTTTTCAGGAAGTAGCCGATGCGGTCCCAGTAAATCTCGTCGGTGATCCGGCCGGCCTCAGTGAGCGGGGGCTCCTGTTTCGACTTAGCGAAATCGAACGCACTGAGACTAGCGCCACCCCGGCCGACGGTTCGCTCGGTGCGGACGACCCCAATAAAGGTGAGATTGTATTTCACCATCGGGATGCCCGCCTTGCCGCAGTTGCGAATCATCTGACAAAAATCCTCCAGCGTCCGATCGCGCTCCGGGTCCTTCGCCAGCATGATCTCCGGGTGTTCGGATTTGGTGATATAGCCCGAGCTCAGGGGCAGCGGCACGCAGTCGAGCTTAAGGCCGAAAGACTCCACCTGCTTCCGCAACCGCGTGAGGCCCTCCACGCTCCAATTCTCGTCAAACTTGCTGG
>JBDSGI010000479.1:0-3883 GCA_039919035.1 Opitutaceae bacterium | reverse complement strand
GCTCGCGCTCGAGGATGGTGTGCGTGACGCCGTTTTTGAACTCGTGCCGGCCGGTCATGAGCGAACTGCGCGTCGGCGCGCAGGTGGGGCTGACGTGAAAATCGGTGAAGCGCACGCTCTCGCCGCGTAGGCGGTCCATGGTCGGCGTCTTGAGGATCGGGTTGCCGTGGGAAGAGACATCGCCGTAGCCCTGATCATCGGTGAGGACGAAGAGGATATTCGGGTGCTTGCCGGCGAGCGGACCGGCGGCGTGGAGCGTGGCCGGTGCGGCGAGCAGCACGGGGACGAAAACGGCGAGCAGGCGGAGGAGGGTTTTCATGGGGAAGTCTACGCAGGTTGCGCGGGATAAAGGCGGTTCACAAACCCCTTCTGCGTCACCGCCGGATCGCATGGTCGCCCTCCGCGCGATTCGGCGCCACCGCGAGTGCAGTGTCACTGCTGGCCCTGTGCTAGGGCCTCTCGGCCGGGCACGTAATATTCCACATAGCCGAGCATCATCTCGTCAAAGGTCTGCGGCCCCCAACGCACGGTCTCGGTGGCGTCGGGATTGGCGGGGTTGCCGTTACTGTTGTCATACCACGCGGTGTAAATGAGGCGGGTCCCGCGAGGGAGAGTGATCGGCTCGGCCAGCCGGTATTGGAGCTGCCAGTTGAAATCGTAAGCGGGCACGTCGAGTAGCCGACGGCGCGTGCCGTCGGGCAGCACGGCTTCGTAGCGCGCGGCTTTCCCGCGCACGTGCATGTGCGGCAGGAAACTGAGCACCGTGGTGTCGTCGGGTAGCGTGAGCGCGGTGGTCTCCAGGTGGTTGGGTGCACCGGCCGGAATGTTGAGCAGCGGGTTGGAAAGTCCGGCGACCTGGATCACATGCCGGGGCGGAGTGTTGGAGAAAATTAGGCCGAGCCGCGTGCGATCGGTCGTCGCTTTGCCATTCGGCGTGTAGTGCATTTGAAAAGAAACGGTGGCGCCCGCCGGAATTTTTTTGGCGAAGCCGGCCGGGAAAATCGCGTGGCTGTTGCCCGGCACGAAGGCGGCGAAAAAGCCGTCGCGCCCGTCATCGGCGTCGGAACGCGCCTTCGCGCCGGGGGCGCGCACTTTCACGATGACGTGATGGACCACTTCGCGCGCCGTAGGCCGCACTTCGTAGGCCTGCACCCATTTGTCCTCGGTGAATTTAGTTTCCACGCGCAGAGTTTGATAGGCCATGACGCCGTCGGCTTTGACCGCGACTACGCGGGGCAATTCGATCACGGCGTCAGGCGTGCCAATCGCCCAGTCGGTGGGAAACGCGCGCGGCAACGGCGCGTCGGCAGGATTGCCGAGTGGTTTGTCGCTGGCGAGCCACGCGAGCAGGTCGGCTTTGTCGGGGGCGGCGAGGGAGCGATCGTTTTTGAAATGGATCGTCTCGCCCTCGGCCGGTGGCGCGGCAAACCACGGCGGCATCACGCCGCGGCCGATTTGTTTCCGCATCATGCCGGTGTGGTCGCGAACCTCGTCATAGGTCGCCAAGCTGAAGGGCGCGACTCCGCCGGTGTGATGGCACTCCAGGCAATTGTTCTGAATGATGCGCGAGATTCGATTGTGATAGGTCACATCGCCGAGCGCCGGCGTGGCTGCCGCCGCCGATTTCGTGGGCCACGCCGCCGCGGCCAGCGGCAGGTCGAGGGTGCACCCGGGCGCGTCGGTCGCGGGCACATCCGGGCGTTTGCCGGCGAGATGGGCGATGAGCGCGTCGCGGAGGTAATTTTCCCGGGGCGCGTCGAGTGCATAGCCGAGACCATATTGATCGTCGACCGCACCGCGAAATACCAAGGTGCGCGCGGCATCGAACACGAAAACCTCCGTGCTCGTGTGCGCGCCGAGCGCGGTGACGAGTTTTTGCTCGCGGTCATGCACGGTGCGACCGCGCAGGTTGTGCTCGGCGATGGTCGCGCGGATATCGGCCGGGACATCGGTGGCGGCGGGATTGACGAAAAGAAATGCCACACCCTGCGCGCCGAATTCATTTTCGAGGCGGGCGAGACTCGGGGCGAATTTTTTGGCGATCGGGCAGCTCGTGCTGGTGAGTGCGACGACGAGCGCCTTGCTCGAGCGGTAGTCGGAAAGTTTCCCCGCCCGCCCGTCGAGATCGGTGAAGGTGAGATCGGGAAACAGGCGACCGACGCCGACGTCCGACGGTTGCAGAAGCTTCGGACCTTGCCGCGGCGTGATGGCCGCGGCAGGAGCGGGCGAGGGAGCCGGTGCGGTCGTTGCCGCCGGCGCGCCGATCTGGCTCAGGGCGCGATTCGCGCGCTCGCCTCCCAACCGGCGGACGAAAGTGATAACCTGATCGATCTTCACCGAACCCGTGCCTTGGCGATCGAGGCGGTCAAACCACGCGGCGCCACCCGCTTCTTCGCGGGTCAGAATGCCATCGCCGTTTCGATCGAGCTGCTTCAGGCGTTGCTCGAGCTGGGCGGGATCGACGGCTTCCGCGCTAAATGCGACGATCGCGATGAGTGCGACGAGCAGGTGTCGAAAGCCGGAGCGGATGATCATGGCTGAAACGACGTGCGCACCAGGCCCGCGTTACACATTAAGGCGCGAGCAACACTGGTGCCCAGAGTCCGGGCTGGATCTCCGGGGTTTTCCCGTTGGGGGGAAATGTCGTTTTTACCGCGGCGCGGAGTTGCGTCGAGAGAGTGGTCACGGTGGTGGCGTGGGCGGGAAGTGTCGCCAAGTTGGTGATTTCCTTCGGATCGCTGTCGTGGTCGTAGAGCTCGCGGCCTTGTTTCCCCTCGTTCCACTCGGTGTAGCGCCAGCGCGGGGTGCGGAGCGAGTAACCGAAGAAGCGGGCGTTGCCGCGGCGCGTGACCTGTGTGATGGCCCAGCCCCGACCAACAGTCGCGGGATTTTTCAGGATCGGCACGAGGCTCTGGCCTTGGAGGTTGGCGGGCGGCGTGACACCCGCGAGTTCGGCGAGCGTGGGAAAAAGATCGATATGGGCGACGGGCGTGGCGGCGACGCCCCCTTTGGCGCCAACGCCGGGCGCGACAATCAGCAACGGCACGCGGGCGCTTTCCTCGAAGAGACTTTGCTTCTGCCACAACCCGTGTTCGCCGGTGTGATAGCCGTGGTCGCTCGTGAAAACGATGACCGTGCTGTCGGCGAGGCCGAGCCGATCAAGGGCGGCGATCACCCGGCCGACCTGAGCGTCCATGAAACTGATGCTCGCGTAGTAGGCTTGCAGCGCCTGGCGGCGCAGCGGGTCAGTCAGCTTGTCCTGTTCCTTTTTGTAGCTGGCGAGCGCGGCGGCGGGCATGTCGGCCTGATCCTCCTTCACCCCGGTGACCACGGGCATCTCGGCCTCGGGGTAGTAGCCGAAGTAAGGCGTCTTCGGCGCGACATAGGGCGTGTGCGGACGGAAAAAGCCAACCGCGACGAAGAACGGACGGTCGCGGCGTTGGGCGCAGCGTTCGAGCACCCACTCGGCTTGATCGGCGAGGATGCCATCCGTGTGATCGGCGTCGCCTTTCTCGGAGGCGAGCCAGCTGAGCGTGCCGCCGAAGGCGCCGGGAGTGAGGCTAAATATCTTGGAGTGTTCCTCCGTGCGATCGACGCCGGCGGGGTTGGCTTCGAGTTCCCAGGACGCGGGATCGTCGTGGCCATCGGTGCCGATGGAGTTGGGGACGCCGTAGTGATAAAGTTTCCCGAGCCGGGCGGCGAACCAGCCCTGCTGGCGGAAGGACTGCGGCAGTGAGATCTGATCGGGGATCGTCTGGCGAAAAATCTGCGAGTTCCCGAGGATGCCGGTGCTGTTGGGGTAGAGGCCGGTGAGGAGGGAATTCCGGCTGGGTCCGCAGAGCGGGTAATTACAATAGGCGCGATCGAAACGCACGCCGCGCGC
>JBDSGI010000478.1:0-2676 GCA_039919035.1 Opitutaceae bacterium | reverse complement strand
TCGCACGCCAACATCGAGAAGACCCACGCCATGCAGGCGGAAATTTTCGACCAACCGACGGCGGCGCTCCTCGCCGACATGAAGCAGCGCGGCCTGTTGAAGGACACACTCGTCGTGTGGTGCACGGAGTTCGGCCGCATGCCGTTCCTCCAGGCCAACGGCACCGGCCGCGACCACAACCCCGACGCGTTTACCTGCTGGATGATGGGCGCCGGCGTAAAGGCCGGCACCAGCGTCGGCTCGAGCGACGACTTCGGTTTCAAGGCCGTGCAGGACGCCTCGACCCTCTACGATTTCAACGCGACGATCCTGCACCTGCTCGGCCTTGATCATGAACGCCTCACCTATTACAACAACGGCATCGAACGCCGGCTCACCAGCGTGCACGGTCACGTGTTGAAAGGCATGCTGGCCTGAGCCCCCCGCAATTGAGATCCCTTTCTCCGCCGTTCTCACACCCCATCATGAAATACTCCCGCCGCTTTCTGGCCCTCACCGGACTCTTTTTATCAACTCTCCAAGGCTGGGCCGCGACTTCGTCCAATCCAAATATCCTCCTGATCGTCTCCGACGACCAAGGCTACGCCGACACCGGCTTCCAAGGCTCGAAGGAAATTGTCACGCCGCACCTTGATCGCCTCGCGGCGTCGGGCATCCGGTTCACGAACGGCTACGTGACCCACTCCTTCTGCAGCCCGACGCGCGCCGGGCTATTGACCGGGCGTTACCAACAGCGGTTCGGGCACGAGCGAAATCCCTTCTATCATCCCGCCGACCACCGCGAAGGACTGCCGACGCCGGAGACGTTGCTGCCTGCTCGTCTGCAGCCGGCGGGCTACGCGACCGGTTGGGTGGGCAAGTGGCATCTTGGGGCGGCGCCGGAATTTTGGCCGAGCCGCCGGGGTTTCGCGGAGACCTACGGCTTCATCGGCGGCGGCCACAAATATCAGGACTGGAAGATCAACCCCAAGATCGAGTATCTGGTCCCGATCGAGCGCAACGACCAGGCGGTCGAGATTCCTGCGCATCTAACCGAGGCGTTCGGCCGCGAAGGCGCGGCGTTTGTGCGCCGGCATACCGACCAGCCTTGGTTCCTCTATCTCGCCTTCAACGCCCCGCACAGCCCGCAGGAACCCACCGCCGAGCGGCTCGCGCGATTTGCCGCGATCAAGGATCCGCTCCGGCAAAAATACGCCGCGCAAGTCAGCCTGATGGACGACGCGATCGGGGAAGCGCTGGCGGCGTTGCACGAGAGCGGGCAAGACAGCCGCACGCTGGTGTTTTTCTTCAGCGACAACGGCGGACCGGTCGGGAAAAACGGCTCCGACAACACTCCGCTGCGCGGCGCCAAAGGCTCCGTTTACGAAGGCGGATTTCGCGTGCCGTTCCTGATGTCGTGGCCGGGGCGACTCGCCGCCGGCACCGTCGAAGATCGACCGGTAAGTTCGGTCGATGTGTTTGCCACGTCGCTCGCGTTGGCCGGCGTGCCGCTGCCGACGGATCGGAAATACGACAGTGTGAATCTCCTGCCCTACCTGACCGGCGAAAATTCCGGCTGGCCGCACGAGCGCCTTTTCTGGCGCAACGGCAAGCTGCTCGCGATCCGCGACGGCGATTGGAAGCTCGTGCGCGGCGCGAGCCCGCACGACGAACTCTACAATCTCAAGTCCGACTTGAGCGAAACGATGGACCTCGCGACCGCGCAGCCGGCGGTGGCGGCGCGTCTGGCCTCCGCACTCGACGCTTGGAACAAGGAGCTGATCGATCCCGTTTTCCCCGGCGCCGTGGGTGAGGCGAACCTCAACTCCAAAGCCAACAAGAACGCTAAAAAAAAGAAGCAGTAGGCCACGCCGCTACCAACGTCCCCATGAAACTCCTCCGTTTTCTACTGTTGTCCGCCGCCCTCACCGGCTCGCTCACCGCCAAGCCCAACGTCCTCTTCATCGCCGTCGACGATCTCCGGCCCGAACTCCGCACTTACGGCGCGAATTACATCAAGAGCCCCAACATCGACCGGCTCGCATCGCAGGGCGTGCGCTTCGACCACGCCTACGTCCAATACGCGATCTGCGGTCCATCGCGCGCCACGACGCTGACCGGCCTGCGACCCGGCACGCTGAAGATCGAGCACATCGACACGTTTTTCCGCGACACCGTGCCGGACGTCGTGACGCTTCCGCAGTTGTTCAAACAACAGGGCTACACGACCGGCTATGTCGGAAAAATCTTTCACCCCGGGCAGACGGACGACGCCATTTCGTGGAGCCGCCGCATCGGACCCGTTGGACCTCGCGGCGAAGGTGGTGGCGACTACCAACTCCCTGCCAGCCGCGAAATCGTGCGGAAACGGCGCGAAGCCGCCGTCGCCAAATACGGCAAGGAGGCCTACCTTGGTGGCGTGACGAGCGGACCCGCTTGGGAATCGGCCGACGCTCCGGACAACGCCTACGTCGATGGCAAATCGACGGAGACCGCGATCATGGCGCTGCGCGAATTGAAGGGCGGACCGTTTTTCCTCGGCGTGGGATTTCACCGGCCGCACCTGCCGTTTGTGGCGCCGAAAAAATATTTCGATCTCTACGACTCGTCCACGCTGCCGCTCACCGACACGCCCGAGCCGCCCAAGGATGCGCCCTCAATCGCGCGGCACAGTTCGTTCGAACTGCGCAGCCGCAC
>JBDSGI010000477.1:0-4793 GCA_039919035.1 Opitutaceae bacterium | reverse complement strand
GCGTTTCACATCGAGCACGGATCCATCCCCCCAGACGGCGGGTTTTTGCTTTTCCCACTGCGCCTCGGGCGAGATGAGAAAATTGCACACGACCATCGCGCCCGCGAGGTGGGGCGAGCGCGCGACGATGCCCACGTAGTGCGAGTTCTTAATCATGCCGCCGTCTAACACGTAGGCGCGCGCGGCAGCGGGGAAGAGGCCTTGGGCGACTTTGTTGTCCACCTCGCCGTCGTTCAGGCTGAAGGTGAAATCAATCTCACCGCTGGCAAACAACTGGTGCTGCTGCGTCACGCTGTTGGGAAACGTGCGGCCCTCGCGCCAGAGGTAGGGCTGGATGGATTTCACGTAGGCCCAGAGTTCGCCGCCGTAGCGCGCATACTTCGCTTCGTCGAACGGCCCGGCCAGCACGGCGCGGTCGCCCGCGATTTCGTAGAGGAGGGATTTGAGGAAACTCATCCCCGTGAAACTGCTGTCGAACGTGAAGCGCCCCGGATGCGCACGCACCCACGCGGCGAGCGCGGCGCGCGTGCGGGGCGGCGAGGGCACGCGTTCCTCGTGATAGATCGCGAGCAGTTGGGCGCCGCCCCACGGGCACTCCATGCCTCCGATGGGTTGTTGAAAATCGACGCCGATGAAAGGGCTCGCGAAATCGACGTAGCGGGCGTTGGGCAATTTTTCGGTGAACGGCCCGTGCAGTGCCTTGAGCTGGCGGAGCTGGTAGAACGTCTCGCCGTTGATCCACATGAGGTCGATCTCGCTCGCGGCTTTACGGGCCTCGATTTCGGTCATGAGCATCGAGACGAGATCGCCGCCTTGGCCGGGGAGGAGACGCAGGGTTACGCCGTGGCGCGCGAGGAGAGCGGGCGCGACGTAGTCCCGCATGTAGGCGTTGATGAACGGATCGCCCTGCCACATCGCGAGGTTCACGGTCTGGCCGCGGGCCTGCGCCTCGACCTGTTCCCACGACAGTTTTGCGATGTCGGGGGCAGCCGCTGGCTGAGCCGCGCGTCGGCAGCCGAAGCTGCCGACGGCGAACATGCCGAGCGCGAGAAGGAGGATTACGCGATGCGGAGGTGCGAGCATGGGCGGGGAGTGGAAAGACTAGAACCGATAACTCGCCGAGACACGGAAGCGAACCGGTTCCTCGGGAAACACGAGGTCGGCGCCGAAGAAACCGTTGAACACCGGTGAAACGTTTTTCTCGTCGGTCGCGTTAAGCACGCCGAGGCGCAGCTCGTAGCGCGGCTGGCGGTAGAAGAGCGCGGCGTTTACGTTGATCTGTGGATGGATGACCACGCGCCCGAGCACGTCGAGGTATTGCTCGCCGCTCCACGTCGCGCCGAGCGTGCCGCCGAAGCCGGAGTCGAGCGTGTAGCTGCCGAGGGCGTTGGCGGTCACGCGCGGCAGACCGGGGAAACGATGATCGGCGGCAGGATAGACGGTGAAATTCGGCGCGCCCCGGCCCGTGCCCGCGATGATGTCGGGGCGGGAGTTGTCGAACGCGTCGTTGATGCTGCCCGTGCTCGGAGATTTCGAAGCGATCAAGCACCACGGCCGGATCGGCGGCGCGAGGGCCGGTTTGGGCCGCCGCTGAGGCGACGAGGAAGACAAGGAGAAGAGTGAGACGGGAAAACATGACCAAAAAGGCGGGAAAAAAGGGAATACGCCCCGGGTTGGGGCAATGAGACGACAAAATGACCAAGCGCCCGCCGATGCATGGCAGCCGCGAACGAGGGCGCGCGGCGTTGCGCGCAATTTCCGCTCGACCGAGCGAACCGCCGGTCGAATCAGGCGGAGAGCAGCGCCGCCGTTGGCGGCGACGTCATGTGCCGCACGCGAACGTCGGCGGTAGCGAGGTCAACCCAAGTTTGCAGGCCCGTCTGGCCGGTGGCCTCCAGCCACGCAAAATACTGTGCGAGCAACCGGGCCGGAACGCTGGCGCGCTGGGCGAAAAGCCGGAGATCGCGCCAGCGATCAAGGTCGATCTTGACCGCAAGCCGCGCGACTGGGCGGCCGGCGTAAAGCGCGCCCAGTTGCGCGTGGTCGGTATTACGGCGCCAGACGACCCGGTCTAGCAGCGCCGCGTCGGCAGCGCGGAGCCCGATGAGATAGTTGCCGCCGCGATGATCGGGGCCGAGGACGGCATCGTGATCGTCGAGGCGATGAAAAGCTTCATCAATGTCCGCTTGGCTCAGATCCGGGCAGTCGTTGCCGACGATCACGATGCGCTCATAACCGGCTTCGACGAGCGTGCCGACGGCGTGGTGGAGACGCGCTTTGAAATTGGGGCCGATTTGCCGGTGGGCGGACAGTCCCGCACCGCGGCCGGGAGCACTGCCATCGAGCGTGAACAGATGGACGGCCCACTGCGATGAGATCGCTTCGCGCTCGACAACGGAGCGGAAAAGCGGCGCCAGGCACAGCGGCAGACCGCGCGCCGCCCGCTCGTCGGCCGCGGAGCGGGCAAACACCAACAGGGCGCTGCGGACGGAATCGGCGGCGTGGGCCGGGAGTTGAGCGGTGGATGCGGACAGCGACATCTGCACATCGGACGGCGCACGCGGGCATTTATTCCACGCCGCAAATTTTTTACGCGAGCAGTTCGCGGGCTACCGCGACGCGGCGGTTGCGGAGGGTGCGCCGGCGGCCACCGGCCAGGTGCGGCGGGGCGCACGGCTGGCGTAGAGTTTTCCGACCATCGCGAGAATGCCCCAGCCGGCGCGAACGATGCCGCGCAGGTTGCCCGAAATTTTCGATTCGCCCGCGGTGCGCGGATGAAACTGCACCGGCACCTCCGCGATGCGCAGGCCGTGCTCGACGGCGCGCACCTGCATCTCGACGTTCCAGCCGAAAGCCCGATCTTTGAGGTGCAATACTTCGAATTTTTCTAGGCGTAGCGCGCGGAGCGACGCCATGTCGCGAAAGCGATGTCCCCAGCCGAGAGCCAGTAGCCAACAGCACAGCGCGTTGCCGAAACGCTGAGTCGGGGTAAGCCAATTCCGTGAGCTCGCCAGCGAAACCCGTTCGCCCAAGATCAGGTCGGCCCCCGCTTCGCTCTGCTGCTGGAAGGCGAGAGCTTCTACGTCGTTTAGTCTGTCACTGCCATCGGCGGAACTGAAAACGATCCATTCGAGGTGAGAGGGGAGTTTTTGCGCACCACGCCATGCCGCTGCGCCATATCCGCGCTTCGGCTCGCAGAGAACTTCTGCTCCAGCCGCTGTCGCGCGCGCAGCGGTCGTGTCGCTGCTGCCGTTGTCGACGACCCGCACGAGTGCGGCCCCGCGGCGAAGCCAGTAATCCACTGTGCTTCCGACACATTGCTCTTCGTTGAGCGCTGGAATCACCACAACCGCACGTGAAATAAAGAATCCTGCGTCTGAGGCACGAAGGCGACTTGGATGGGCCATGCGTAATACGATGGGTGCGCTTACGGGTTATTCCATCTCAGCGGGAATAAAGTGATCCGGCCGGCGCTCACAGCTTTGACCGTTTGCCTTTTGTCGGCGTCCGACAAGCAGGGCGGCTCTTTACCCATGACTACACGAATACTTAGTGCTATTGGACTGCTCGCCGCATTTGCCGGGATTTCCCCGGTCCGCGCCGTCGCCTCACCTCAAACCGATGATGTTGCGCCGGCCTTTGCGCTCAACACGCTCGACGGTAAATCCGTCGAGTTAAAACAGCTCATTACGCAAAAACCCGTGCTGCTTGTCGTGCTGCGGGGGTGGCCGGGCTACCAGTGTCCGAATTGCACCCGACAGGTGCACGATTTTGTGATGCACGCGGCGGATTTCGCGGACCAAAACGTCCAGGTTGTCATGGTCTACCCGGGCCCGGCCGCCGCGCTGATGACGCACGCCCAAACATTTCTGAAGGACAAGGCCTGGCCAAAAGAATTTCTCTTCGTCGTCGATCCCGACTACACGTTCACGAATACCTATGGCCTACGTTGGGAGGCCAAGGGTGAGACCGCCTATCCCTCGACCTTCATCATCGATCAGGCCGGCAAGGTTCGCTTCGCAAAAATTAGCCAGACTCACGGCGGTCGCCTGAGTGCGACGGCAGCGTTGGATGCCGTGCGCGCGTCAAAATAAAAATGGAAGCACGCAATGCCATCGCGGAACGAAACGAATGGAATAGGCGCGGCCGTCGAGCTTCCCACACGGACATGAAAATCCGTCATCGCTTTTTATCCTGGGTCATGGGCCTCGCTTTTGCTGTTACGGTCACTGTCAACGCCGCTCCGGCGTTTGATTACACCCATGCGGCTTTCGACCAAGTATTGAAACAGCACGTCGCGGACGGGAAGGTCAACTATACCGCGCTCAAAGCCGCGCCGCAGCCCCTCAACGCCTACCTCGCTACACTCGCCGCCGTGCCCGAGGCGGAGTTCAAGGCGTGGGGCGAAAAGGACCAACTCGCCTTCCTTTTCAACCTCTACAACGCCGCGACGCTGAAGCTCATCATCGACCATTATCCCATTGCGAGCATCAAGAAAATCGGCGGCTTTTTCAACTTTGGCGGGCTGGGCGACGGGCCGTGGGAGCAAAAAGTCGTGCGCCTTTTTGGCAAGGTGACCACCCTCGACCACTTGGAGCACGGCCTCATCCGAAAGGACTACGCGGAGCCGCGCACGCACTTCGCGCTCGTGTGCGCGGCGCGGGGCTGTCCGCCGCTGCGCGCCGGGGCGTTCGTGGGGGCGCGGCTCGACACGCAACTCGACGAACAAGGGAAAATCTTTCTGGGCCAAGTCGAGAAGAACCGCGTCGACACCGCGAAACGCACGCTCCACC
>JBDSGI010000476.1:0-2755 GCA_039919035.1 Opitutaceae bacterium | reverse complement strand
GCGGAGTAGAGGCGGCGGTCGCGGCACTGAAGCTGGCGGCGAAAATTGGCGTGCGGGCCGTGCTGAACGCCTCGCCGACTGCGGCCGAATTCCCGTGGGGCGACGTGGCGATCGACACGGTGATTGTCAACGAGCTCGAGTGCCGCGACGTGTGCGGTTTGGCGCCGGCGGAGTTGGCGGCCTTGGCGTCCGCTGCGCGAACGGCGCGACTGAGCGAACTTCGGATCGGGCATCTGGTCGTGACGCAGGGCGCCGAGCCGACCCTGCATGTCTTCGCAGAAAACGTGGCCGAGGTGCCGGTGTTTCCGGTGCAGCCGCGCGACACCGTGGGAGCCGGCGACACATTCGCCGGCGCGCTCGCGGCCGAACTCGCCGCCGGTCGGGCGTGGGCCGTGGCGTTGCGTTACGCGAATGTTGCGGCCGCGCTCTCGACGCTCGCCGTCGGCGCGCAGACCGCGATGCCGCGCCGCGCTGAGGTTGAGCGCGCGCTCGGCGGCGCGGCGAGCAGCTCCGGCTAGTGCCCCGCGCCGGCTTGGTGCTCCTGAATGTATTCCTGCTTTAGCCCGAGTTTCTCGGGCGCGTGGAGCACGAGCATTTTCATGCGAATATCCGTCGGCACGGACGCAGCCGTGGCTTTCGAAATCACAATCATCAGCCCGATCGCGAGCGGCACCGTCCAGATGGCGGGCTGCTCGCAGAGGATGCGGATCAGGGGATTCTTCACCCAGAACGCCGCGAGATCCACGATCTTGAGGTCGCTGAGGTTGATGATGGTCGTGCAGGCCAACGCGGCCAGGCCGCCGCCGAGCATACCGACCGCGGCGCCTTTCATGGTCATGCCGCGCCACCACACGCTCATGAAGAGCAGCGGGAAATAGCTCGCCGCCGCGATCGCGAACGCCTGGCCGACCATGAAGTTGATTTGGAGCTGCTCGACTTGGGCGCCGAGCACAATGGCAACGCCGCCGACGACGACGGCCGCAACTTTGAACGCTTTCATGCGTTCCTCGGGGGATGACTTCGGCCGCAGCATCCGGCCATAAACGTCGTGGGCCAGTGCGCCGGTCATCGAGACGAGGAGTCCGCTGAAGGTGCTCATGAATGCGGCGAATGCGCCCGCGCAGGTGATGCCGCTCATGATCGAGCCCCACACGCCGTAGCGCTCGTTGATGAGGCGCGGCAGCTCCAGCACGATCTTGTCGGTGCCCTTGGCGCCAGTGGCGGCGTAGAGCTCGGGCAGGAGGTTGCGGCCGAGCACGCCGAACACCGGCGGAAACACGTAAAAGACGCCGATGAGAATCATCACCCACATCGTCGTGCGCTTCGCGGCGACGCCGTCGGGGTTGGTGTAGAAGCGGACGAGGATGTGCGGCAGACCGGCCGTGCCGCAGACGAGCGCGATGATCAGCGAATAGGTGTAGAGGAGAGAGTAGGGTTTCGATTCCTCGGCGGAGAGACCGGCGGCTTTGGCGGCCTTGGTCGTCAGCGGCCCGAAGGGTGACACCCACGCGGCATCGGCGGGGGCTTTTTCGACCAGCGGCTTGCGCGTGACTGATTCAATTTGGGACGCCGGTGAGCCGGGCGCGGCGGTCTCCGCGAGGTGGCCGTTGTAGAAGCCAAAAACCGCCATCAGCACGAAAATGGGCACGCTGATCGCGAACATCTTGATCCAATATTGGAAGGCCTGCACGAGCGTGATGCCTTTCATGCCGCCGAGCGCGACGTTGAAGGTGATCACGGCGCCCACCAGTGCGACGCCCACCCAATAAGGCAGGCCGGGAAAGATGTAGGCGAGCGTCACGCCCGCGCCCTTCATCTGGGGCATGGTGTAGAAAAATCCGATGAACAACACGAAGCACACGGCGATTTTGCGGAACAGCGGCGAGTCGAACCGGCCCTCGGCGAAATCCGGAATCGTGTAGGCGCCGAAGCGCCGCAGCGGCCCCGCGATGAACAGCAGTAGAAACAAATACCCGCAGGCATAACACACGGGATACCACAACGCGTCGTAGCCGCTCGACATCACCATGCCGGCCACGCCCATGAACGACGCCGCCGAGAGATACTCGCCCGAGATCGCGGAGGCGTTCCAGCCGACTGAGACCGAACGGCCCGCGACGAAGAAATCGCTCGCGGTTTTGGAAGTCTTGGCGGAGCGGAAGCCCATCCAAATGGTAACCGCGACCGTGACGAACGAGAAGGCGAAGATCCACGGATCGACGCCGTCGAGAAAGGCGAGGGGAGTCGTCATGGTTTAGCGTTTTATGGATTTCACTTCGTCCTCTTCCAGCGCGATCGAGCGCTTGATGAAGACAAACGATATGACCCAGACGAAGGGGAAGAACAGCACGCCGAGGATGAGCCAACTCAGAGTGAACCCGCCGACGCGCGTCGCCATGAACGCGGGGGCGAAATAGTTCAGCAGCGGCATCCCGAGCAGCGCGACAAGGAAGGTCGTGGCGCAGGCGATAGAGAGGCCGAGTTGCCGGCGCATCAGCAGCCGAAGAAACGACTCGCTGTGCACGACATCCTCGTGGGCGGGGGGAGTGGGGGGCATGGGAACGCCGAGATTGCGAAGGCAGTTGCGGGGCGCAAGCCCGCGGGCGGCGAAAGTGCGGCGTGGCCATGCGAGCGGCGGCTTGCGCCCGGGGAAGAAACCGCGAGCGTTGGGGCTCCATTTTCTCCGTATGCCGTCCGCCGCACCACTCCTCTACGAATCCCATTCGCACACGCCCCTGTGCAAACACGCGCGCGG
>JBDSGI010000475.1:0-3939 GCA_039919035.1 Opitutaceae bacterium | reverse complement strand
CCGATGCCGATCAGCTGCACGCCGCCGATGAAGAGCACGAGCGTGACGAGCGTGGTGTAGCCGGTCGGCGCCGTCTCGATGCCAAGGATGCGCCGCATCGCGTAAAAAATCGCGGCGGCAAAACCCGTGTTGGCGATGATGATGCCGGAGAACGTCAGCAGGCGCAGCGGCAGGCGCGAAAAGCTGAAGAGCCCGTCGAGCGCGTAGCGCAGCAGATGGTGAAACGTCTGCTGCGGCTCGCCAGCGGCGCGCGCTTTGCGATCGTAGGGCACATCGGCCGTCTGGAAGCCGATCCAGCTGCGCAGGCCGGGAAAGAAACGGTTGTTCTCCGGCAGGGAGTTGAACGTCGCCAGCGCGTTCTTGCCGAGGAGCCCGAACGTGCCGGTGTTGGGCTCGATGGGATAGTCGATCAGTTTGCCGAAGAGCCGGTGAAACAGGTCGAAGCCGACGCGCCGAAGCCCCTTCTCCTGGCGTGAGCGCCGCACCGCGCGCACGACCTCCGCACCCCGGCGCCAAGCCGCAACGAGGTCGGGAATCACCTCTGGTGGATCTTGTAAATCGGCGTCCATCGTGATCACGGCGTCGGCCGTCGCCGCGCGGGCGAGGCCGGCGGTGAGGGCGCTTTGAAAGCCGAAGTTGCGCGAGAGCTCCACGAGTTCGAATCGCGCATCCTGCGTGGCCTGCGCGCGCACCAGCTCCGCGGTGCGGTCGCGGCTGCCATCGTCGACCAAAATTGCGCGCCAGGCGCACCCGGGATTCGCGGCGAATACCGCCGAAAGCCGCGCAAACAGCTCGGGTAGCACGGCCTCCTCGTTAAAAACCGGGGTGACGACGGCGATGGCGGGCGATGACACGGAGGCGAAGGAGAGTCGCGGGTTTGCCGGTAGGCAACGCCGTTTCTGGCCCGGGGTCGTCCTGCTTTGCGCCGCTTCCCTGGCCTGCGGCCGGGCCGGGTGGAACCGAGAGGACGCTAGGGCGGCGCCTTCGCCCGTGTTGGGTAGAGATCGTGGACGAAGTAGGTGGAACGGGTGAGGCTGGGGCTGGTGGCCGAGAGCGCTTGAAAAAACGGATAGGGCGCCAGCATGCGATTAACCACCACGTCATCGCGCGACAGAATGACGAAGCGGAAGCCCTCCTGCCGCAGGCGCGCCAGGCAGGCCGGGAAATCGGCGGCCGGCTCAAAAAGGAAACCGACGCCGGGCGCGTAAAGCGGCAGGGTGGGCGCGCCCAAGTGCGTGAGAATGGCGTGATGAGACGGATCGGAAGAGAGGATCAGTTTGCCGTCGGCGGCCCGGGCGATTTCGGCCCATTGCGGATCCTCGCGATTTAGCGCGATATAGCGGGACAGCTCGCGCCAGGCCAGCACCGGCTCCCGCCACCAGCGCACCGGGGGATTCTGCGGCAGGTAGAGCGAGCGGATGCCCGCGTCGAGCGCGAGTGCACCGAGGAGGCCGGCGGCAAGCCAGCGCGCCCGCGATCCTGCGAATAAACTCACGGCCCCACCGCCCATCGCAGCGGCGAGGGCGACGGCGGGCGTGAGCACGCGGAGCGCGTAGTGGGGGCCGCCGGAAGTCTTGGCGATTGACCAATACCAGAGTGCCGCGATCGCAGCGATGGCGAAAAGCCGCGGGGCTTGGAGACGCCATTGCGCCAGGCCTCCGACTAGGCCCAGGCCGAGCGGCACGGCCGCTAGCACGGCGAGCGCCGGGAGCCCGGTGGTGTTTATTCCGAGGCTGGCGAGCTGTGCCTGCACCTCGACGATGCCGCGATAATATTCGGCCTGCACGGGGTTGCCCGGCAGCAAGCCGCCCAGCTCGTGTGGCCAGAGCGGATTGCCGGTCTTGAGCCAGTTGCGCAGATACCAGGGCCCGGCGACCGCGATCGCGGCGGCCAGAAACGGCCGAAGCGCCCGAGCCCCCGCGCGGTGCCAGAACAGCGCCAGCGCGCCGAGCGCGGGATAGGCGAGGCCATATTCGCGCGCGAGCGCCCCGGTGCCGGCGGCCACCCCCGCCCAGATTAGCCAGCCGGTTTCCCCGGTGAGCCGATGGCGGTCGAGGCAGACAAACATCAGGCACAGGCTCAAGGCGGTGAGCCCGGTTTCCTGGCCCATGGCCACGCCCCAAAGCAGGAGCGCACTCCCGGCGGCCACCGCGCCCGCTCGTGATTTTGCGCCTTGGCCTGCGAGTTCACCGATGGCGCGAAACAGCAGGAAGGCCACCAGCAGAACCACCGGGGTGGTGGCCCATCGCGCCACATGGCCGAGGCTCAAGTAGGACCAGAAGTAGAGGCTGGAAACGAGCGGCGGGATGCCATCGCACCACGCGTAGTTGAGGAAATTCTCCGTCGTGACGGCGGGATAATAGGCCAGGCTTGCGGTTCGCATCATCTGCCGGGCGAGAAAATCCCACCGAAAGTCGGTGTCGAAGCCGGACAACGGGTCCACGACGGCGCGAATCGCGATGGCGAGCAGCCCCACGCCTGCGGCCCACCAGAAAGCGTCAGGCGCGAGGCGTCCCGACCACGGCCCGAGTGGCTGAGCCTTCGGGCGACGGGAGCTCAGCCACGCGCAGAGGGTGCTGAACAACCCCAGGGCGCCCCCCACGTTAAGCAGCGTGAGCGGCAGCCCCAAGCCATCGATCACGAGGACTGTGTTGACCAGCAACGCCGCCGACCCCAGCACCGCTCCGCCAAGGGAAATCGGCAGGCGAAGCCATCGGCCCGCCAACCAGCCCGGCAGCCAGACTCCTGCGACGACAAAAAACGGAAATACCAGCGTCTGCACTGCACAAGGGATTCTCCGCCGACCGCCGTCAGCGCAGCAGATTGTATTTAAAAATCGCCCAGAGCGCGCGGAAGCCGTCGCGCCAGCCGATCTTTTTGCCCTCGGCGTAGGTGCGGCCGTAGTAGCCGATGCCGACCTCGTAAATCACGACGCCCAACTTCGCCACTTTCGCCGTAATCTCGGGTTCGAAGCCGAAGCGGTTTTCCTCGATCGTGATCTTCAGGAGCACGTCACGGCGGAACATTTTGTAGCAGGTCTCCATGTCCGTGAGGTTGATGTTGGTCCCCATGTTCGAGAGCAGGGTGAGAAACTTGTTGCCGACCATGTGCCAGAAATACACGACGCGATGCGCATCGGCCCCCATAAAGCGCGAGCCGAAGACGACGTCGGCCTTGCCGTCGATAATCGGTTTCATCAGGCGCGGGTATTCCTGCGGGTCGTATTCGAGGTCCGCGTCCTGCACGACCACGACCTCGCCGGTCGCCGCGGCGAAGCCAGTGCGCAGCGCGGCCCCTTTGCCCTGGTTGACCTCGTGGTAGAGAATCTTGTCCACGAGCGGGGCGATTTGCGTGCGCAATAGGTCGCGCGTCCCGTCGCGCGAGCAGTCGTCGACGATGATAATCTCCTTGTCGGCAATGGGCGCGGCCCGCACGCGGTCGACGATCGTGCGGATCGTCTTGGCCTCGTTGTAACAGGGGATGACGATAGAGAGCTTCATGCGGGCGAAAGCGGCACGGTAGGCCGCGCCGGGATGAACGGAAGCCGATTTTGCGGACCTAGTCCGGCAGGGTTAGCCAAACCTTGACCGCCCGTGGCGTTGACCTGAGCCGGTCGGCGGACCGAAAGTGGCGTTGCCGCATGCCGTCCAGCGACAACCTCCCCGCGTTTATTCGCCGCCGCCTGATCGGACGGGACACGCTGCAACGGGCGCTGGGAAACTCCTTCTGGCTCTTCTGTGATCAGGTTTTGCGGATGATGGCGGGGTTGCTCGTTGGGGTGTGGATGGCGCGCTACCTCGGCCCGGAAAATTTCGGCTGGCTCAATTACGCGCTCGCGACCGTTGGTGTCGTGGGCTCGCTCACCTCCATCGGGGTCGGGCCCATTGTGGTGCGCGAGTTGGTGCGCGCGCCGGCCGAAAGCGCCGGCTGGATCGGCGC
>JBDSGI010000474.1:0-8048 GCA_039919035.1 Opitutaceae bacterium | reverse complement strand
GGCGCGTGCCACCGCAAGCCAGAGCGTGGCCAAGCCCACGAAGCGGGTCATTCTGAGCGCAGCGAAGATTCCGGCAGTATCTGCGAAGCCCTCACGCTTTGTGGGGGTCCGGGTGGATCCTTCACTGCGCTCAGAATGACCAGACATGGGATGGCGTGAGCAATCGGGCAGGTTACTTCTTCTTCGGGGCGGGTGCCGCCTTCGCGTTGGGCGGCGAGGCCGCGCCCGGCGCCGGCGGCGGCGCGGGCGGAAACGTCGCCTTCAAATCTTCAAAGCGCTTCTTGCCGCTGGCCTCGGGCGCATACTTGATCCCGTGGTCGGCGAGGGCGTGGGCGGCTTGCAGTTCGTTCACTTCCACGGCGAAGCCGGCGGCGATGTAAATGAGTTTCAGGCGCGTGGGAAACAGCATCGCGCCATCGATCATCACCCTGACGTCGTCGAGTTTGGGCTTGGCCTCGCTCCGCGCCCAAGTGTCGGCGACGAGGTCATAAAGCGCCGGCTGGTGCGGCGGGCTGCCGCGCACCGCGATCAAGGGATCGAGAATCGCGGTGGTTTGCGCGGCGGAGAGCTGACCGCCGGCGCCGGCCGGCGCGGCGATGGCATCAGCGTAGCGGAGACGCGCGAGTTCGAGGCCGGCATCAGGTCGCTTGGTTTTGGCGACAAAGGCCGCCTCGAGAAATTTTCGCGCGCGCGCCGGCTCCTCGTGCGTGCGGTCGTAAAGACCAAGTGCCGCCAGCAGATCGGGCTCCCGCTCGCCGCGCTGGTAGGGCGCGATGAGCTCGGTGCGGGCGAGTTTGTCGTGGCCGGCGATCAAAAGGGCCTCGCCCTTGATGCGACCAATCTCGGACTGCGTGGCATCGCGTAGCTCCAGCGGCTTCGGCGGGACGACAAGATCCTCCTTGCCGGTGGCCTTGAAGAGCTTCGCCTCATAGACGGTAAAGTCGCAGTAGCTACGGATCTCCAAGAGCATGTCCTTATAGCTCATTTCCTTGAACGCGCCGTTTTTACCGGGAAAGCGGAAGCACTCCTTGAACAGCGCCTCGGTCACCGGCTCGCGCGCCGAGCGCTGGAGAAACGTCATGAACTGCTTCTGATATTTCCCTTTGTAGCCATAGAGGCAGAGGTGGACGAACGCGTAGGCCTGCTTGCCCCAGATATTGTTCCCGAGGGTGTTGGTCGCCTCGGGCGAATCGTGTTTCACGTCGAAAAATTTCTGCAGCGGCAGCAGCCCGCGACGGCGGAGCGCGGCGGGGAAATCCCGGTCCTCGGCCGGCGCTCCGGGGATCACGCTGGCGTCGGCATCCTCCCCGGCGGCGGCATTGAGCTCGTTGAGCTGCGCGATCATGCCGGCGGCGGCGGAGATGGTGTTCGGATCCTCTAGTTTCGCGAACTCGATGTAGCGCTTTTCGACCTGCATGCGCATGATGATTTGCGAAAGCCCCTCCTCAAACCACGCCGGCAGACGCGGCTCATTTGCGCTCAGGAGATAGCGGACGTATTCGCGGTAGAGCTGCTTGTCGTGCTCGACTGAGACGAGGCTGTTGTCGGTGCCCGCGTCGGCGTTGCCGAGGTCGAGGACATTGAGCGTCGTGGACTCCAGATCGATGATGATGGCCGTCTGCGTGCCTTTTTTCAGGAAGAGACTGGCGAAAGCCGTGTCGGCCGAGACCTTGCTCGTCGGGATGAACTTGTCGAACTTCGCCCCCTTGCCGCAGATGATCAGCGCGGTGGGCTGGGAGATGCGCTGCGGCATCGGCCAGATGAGGCTGAGCGCCTGGCGAAACATATCGAAGTCACGCAGGAGCCGCTGGGTGCCTTTGACGGAGGCGTTGCTGAGCACCTCAAAGCCGGGAATCGTGCCATAGCGCCAGGATTCCGGCGGCGGCAGATCGCGGCTGTCAGTGACGACGAATTTCGGCAACTCGATCACGATCCCGTCGGCGGCGGGTTTGTCTTGGGCGGCGACCGCGAGGCCGGACACAGCGAGGGCAAGGCCAACATACGCGACAAGCGGTTTCATACTGCGGTGGAGACGAGCGACGCGGCCTGAGGTTGCCAGACAAAAAATCCCCGCCTGCGGTCAGCCCGCCGCCGACCGCAAGACCAGCAGGAATACCCCCACGATGGCCGCCGAAAGCGCGCAACACGCGATGAATCCGATCGTGTCCACCCGGTCCCAACGGCAGAATTCCCAGCCCGAACGCGGAAAAAGCTTCGTGGCGTCGAAGCGCGCCGGGTTGGCCCGCGTCTCGGCCAGCGCCGCTGCCTCCAGCTCCGGCGTGGCGCCGACCGGCGTCTTCATCCGGCCGTAGAACTGCGCCACCCGCCCCGGATCGGTCGGTCGCGTGAGCAGGCTGGCGATGATGAGGACGGCGAAGGGAAACAGCCCGTCGAAGAAAAATTGGAGCGTGACGCGCTGGGTCTTGGACAGCGCGGCAACATCGACCCCGGCGTGACCGAGGAGCCAGCATTCGGCATTGAAGCGGTTGAGTCCCCCGGCCGCCACCAAGGGGCTCGCCGGATCGTCCGGGCGCACGCGCACCACCTTGCTGAAATAAACCGGCGTCGGCGCGCCGCCCGCCCGCGCCGCCATCTGCGTGAGCTCAGGGTTCGCCCGCACGGCCGAGAATTGCGAGGCCGTCCACGGCACGACGAGCACCACCAACGAGGTCAGAACGACGCAACACCACACCGCGACCACGGTGAGGCGCCGCCAGAAAAACGTCAGCAACACCGCCGCCCCGAAAGGCAGGTTCACGGTGAGCACGAGGTTGATGATCGAGAAGAAATCGCGCATCAGCCACGCCGAGACCGTGCCGAGCACCAGCACCGCCACGATGGTCCAGCGGGCATAGAAGACTCCCTGCGCCTGCGAGATATTCGGCCAGATCTGGCGATAGACGTTGCGCACAAACAGCGAGGAAATCGCCAGCGCCTTGGCCGCCAGCGTGGACATCGTGCCCGCGAGCACGCCCGCCAGCATCAACCCGATCAGCCCGGGGCTGAGCAGCACATTCGACATCCGGCCCCAAGCCGCATCCGGATCGGAAAGCCCGCCCGGCCCAAACATCGCGACCGCGATCAAACCGGCCACCGCCCACATGATAATCATCAGGCGCTTCAAATAGGTCCCCGAAACGCCGGTGCGCGCGGCAAATTCGTCCTTCGCCGAACCGCAGATGCCCATGTTGTGACTCAGCCCGGCGTTCTGGACCACACTCACGAGCAGAATCGCCACCAAGCCCACCACGGAAAACTGTTCCGAGCCCCCGGCGCCAAAGAGGTCGAACATTCGCTTCGGCACCTTCTCCGCCAGCGCCGACCACCCGCCAATCGCATGGAGGCCGGTCGGAATCAGCAGCACCGAGAACACGATGATCAGCACGCTCTGCAACCCCTCGTTCACCGCCGCCGCCGCCATGCCGCCCAGCACGATATAGGTGCCCACCACGAGGGTGAAGACCGCGTAGAACAGAATGTCATTCAGGACGGTGACGTAACTGCTGAGTTCGCCCCGCGCATTCCGATCACGCAGCCATGCAAGCCGGGCTTCCCCGTCGGCGGCAAGCGGCGCGGCCGCGATCTGCTTTTCCAGCGCCTTCAACTCACGGTAACCCTCGATCGACGCCCGGTCTCCCGTCGTCCACTCCACCTCGGGCTTAACGACGAGCGACGACGCGATCTTGTAGGCCGTGACGTTGCCGAAGCCGAGAAACACACATGCGACCAAAATCTGAAACAGCGCGTAGAAAAGACTCAGCCCTTTGCTGCCGAAACGATCCTCCCACAGGTCCGAAAGCGTCGTCAGCCGCACGCGCCGAAACCAGACGTTCATAAACCAAAAATACGGATTCATGAAGACCGTCTGAAACGACAGCCACGAACCCGGTGCGCCCTGCTGGTAAACGAAGCTTGCCGTGCTCACCGCACCCTGCGGGTCGGTGGCGTTCCCGAAATTGAGGAAAAACTGGTAGAGCTTGCCCAGCTTGCGCCCGGCCAGGAAAAACCCGTCCTCTGACTCCGTCGCCTTCGACGCCCGCATCCCAATCCAAACCACCGCGAAAAGGTAGGCGACGATGATGGCGAGGTCGATGACGTGGAGGCTGCCGAAAATCATTGGGGGCGGCGCGACGTTGGGTGGCGCCATTGCGGCGGGCGAGTCCGCAATTGGATCGAGCGTCCGGCGCGCCCGGAAAAACGGTTGCGTTCGATCCCGCGGCCGAGACCATTCGGACAGTCCGGAAATGTCCGCCTCCACCCCCACCCTTCGCTCCCTCGCCAAGGACCTCGGCCTTTCCCGCACGACCGTCTCGGACGCGCTCCGCGGTTCGCCCCGGGTCGATCCGACCACCGCGCAACGGGTGAAAAAAGCGGCGCGCGAGGCGGGCTATCGGCGCAATCCCCTCGCGGGCGCCCTGATGTCGGAACTGCGTCGATCGCGCGGGACCGCGTTTCGCGGCGTGCTGGCCGCCGTCGATTTCAACGAACCGGATCGGCCGGAAGCGGCGGCGCGTTTTCACCACGCACTGCTCACCGGCGCGGACGCCCGCGCGATTGAACTCGGCTTCAAGGTGGAGAAATTTTCCGTGGGCCACGCCGGCATCTCGGTGCAGCGGCTCGACTCCATTCTCCAGTCCCGGGGCATTCACGGCGTGATTCTCCTGCCAGCCTGGTCGGAACCGGATCTCACCAACCTCGATTGGTCGCGGTTCGCCGGGGTTTACACCGACTATATTATCGAGCGCCCGGCGCTTCACGCGGTCTGCTCCGATCACTACCGCTCGATGCTCGCCGCGCTGCAACGGTTGGTGGCACTCGGCTACCGGCGTCCCGGACTTTTTCTCCACCGCCACCATGATGAGCGGCTCCAGTATCGCTGGGGCGCCGCCTTCCGGACGTTTCAGGAGAACAATCCCGACCCGGCTCCCATTCCCACGCTCATCCTCAATACCTTCAATCAGGCCGAATTCTCCAAGTGGTTCCGCAAGCACAAGCCCGACGTCGTGCTCGGGCATCACACCGACGCCATCGGCTGGATGGAGGAATGCGGCGCCAAGCTGCCGGCCACGCACGGGTTCCTGGCCCTGAATATCCTGATGAAGACACGCCCATGCGCCGGCCTCGATTTGCAGCCGCGCATATTGGGCGGACGCGCCACCGAACTGCTCATCGCGCAGCTCCAACGCAATGAAACGGGGATCCCGGAGTGGCCCTCGACGACCACCATCCCCGCCCGGTGGGTGGACGGACCGACGCTGCGGGCCCAGGCCGGCTAGGTGCTGCCCTGCTCGTTCGCGCCGGTCCTTGGCGTAGAGCGGAGCTATAGCCCGCGCTTTTCACTTCCGAGCGCGGGCTGAACCTCCGCGCTACGAAGGGAGAATCGCCCTCGCTTGGTTTTTCCTGCCACGCCCCCTGCGAATTCTCCTTTGCCTCGCCCCGTCTTTGCCTGAGATTCGCGCGCCATGCCCGCCGAATCCATCCGATACTACGATCGTTATACCCGCACCGTGAAGACGGAGCAGATCCTCGGTGAACGCTGGATGCGCCTCGCCTACGAGAATCCCGTGGGCCGCTTCCTCGTCTGGGCCCTCGTGCGCCGCGCGGTTTTCTCGCAGTGGTATGGCCACAAGATGCGCAAGCCCGAGAGCGCCCTGCGCATTTTGCCGTTCATCGCGCAATACGACATCGACGTGGATGACTTCCTCAAGTCGCCCTTCGACTACAAGACCTTCAACGATTTTTTCTACCGCGCGCTCAAACCCAACGCGCGGCCGATCGCGGCCGGCGACAATGTCGCGGTGTTTCCGGCCGACGGCCGGCACCTCGCCTGCCAAGACGTGGACACCGCGCCGGGCTTCTACGTGAAGGGCGCTAAATTTTCCTTCGCCGACCTGCTGGGCGACGCCGCGCTCGCGGAAAAATTCGCGGGCGGGGCGATGCTCATCTCCCGACTCTGCCCGGTGGATTACCACCGGTTTCACTTCCCCGTCGCCGGCACGCCCGGCGATTCGCGCCTCATCAACGGCTGGCTCTATTCCGTCAATCCCATCGCGCTGCGCCGCAACCTCCGCTACCTCGTGGAAAATAAGCGCGTCGTCACGCTGGTCGAGTCAGCGCAGTTCGGCACCGTCGCAATGGTCGAGGTCGGCGCGACGAATGTCGGCAGCATCCAGCAGAGCTTCGTGCCCGGCCGCGCGGTCACGAAGGGCGAGGAGAAAGGCCTCTTTGCCTTCGGCGGCTCGTGTGTCATCACGATTTTCGAGCGCGGCCGAATTCGTTTCGACTCCGATGTAGCGGAGCAAACCGCCAATCATGTCGAGACCTTTGCCAAGATGGGCGATCGGCTCGGGGTGGCGCCGTGAGCCCACTCACTTGAGAACCATTTGCCCTCGGCAAGGAGATCGAAAAATCGGAGCTGAACCGAAGGTAACAACGGAAACGAAAAAGTTAAGGAACGGGATGGAGTCTTCGTTCTCTTCGTTTCCTTCCGTTCAAGAGTCTGATTTCAAAGGGCGATTGGGATGAAATCCAGGGTCGAAAAACTCCTTTGCGTCGTTTTCCTCGCCGGCGCGTGTCTCGCCCGGGCGCGGGCCGCGGAGTTCCCATTTGCCGAGGCGACGATCGACCACCTCCAAGCACGGATGGCATCGGGCTCGCTCACCGCACGCGAACTGACCTCCGCCTATCTCGCGCGCATCGCCGCCATCGATAAATCCGGCCCCAAGCTCAACGCGATCATCGAGCTAAACCCTGACGCGCTCGCCCTCGCCGACCAACTCGACGCCGAGCGCCAAGCCGGCCGCGTGCGCGGGGCGCTTCACGGCATCCCGATCCTCATTAAGGACAACATCGCGACGGCGGATAAAATGGAAACGACCGCCGGCTCGCTCGCGCTCGTCGGCGCGAAGCCGCCGCGCGACGCGTTTCTCGTCACCCGGCTGCGCGCCGCAGGCGCGGTCATCCTCGGCAAAACCAACTTGAGCGAGTGGGCCAACTTTCGCGGCGAACGCTCCATCAGCGGCTGGAGCGCGCGGGGCGGGCAGACGCTCAACCCCTACGTGCTCGACCGCTCACCCTCGGGCTCGAGTTCCGGCTCAGCCGTCGCGGTGGCCGCCAATCTCTGCGTCGCAGCCATTGGCACCGAGACAAACGGCTCGATCATCTCGCCGGCGACCGCCTGCGGCGTGGTCGGACTCAAATCCACCGTCGGTGCGGTGAGCCGCAGCGGCGTGATTCCGATCGCCGCCTCGTTCGATACCGCCGGCCCAATCACCCGCACGGTCCGCGACGCCGCGCTCGTGCTGGCCGCGCTGGCCGGCACCGATCCGCGCGACAACGTCACGCAGGATTTACCGGCGGGGTTTGCGGAGAGACTGGCGGCGCCGTGGCCCGCCGGCGCGTTGCGCGGCGCGCGCATCGACGTAATGCTCTATGAGATGAAGGCGGGCATCAACGCCTACCTCGCCGAACTCGGACCCACGGCGCCGATGAAGACCCTCTCGGATGTGATTAAGTTCAACGACGGGCACTGGGCGAAGGAACAACCGCTGTTTGGCCAGCAGTTCTTCACTCGCGCGCAAGCCAAGGGCCCGCTGACCGAGCCGGCCTACCTCGTGGCGCTGGAGCAATGCCGGCAGGTTTCCCGCACCGATGGCCTCGACGCGCTAATGGAAAAACACCGCCTCGACGCGCTGGTCGGCGGCGGTCCCACCCTCGCGGCGATGGCGGGCTACCCGAGTGTGACCGTGCCGACGGCTTCGCCCACGGAACTGCCCGCCGGCTTGCTGTTTTCCGGCCCGGCATGGAGCGAGGCCAAGCTGCTCGCGCTCGCGGCGGATTTCGAGGCACGCACCCACGCAAGGCGCGAGCCTAGATTCGTGCCCACACTCGCCGCGCCGTAAGGTCGACCACGCCGGGTGGGGCTCAGCCTGATTTATTGCCGTCATTGCGAGGAGCGCAGCGACGCGGCAATCCATCTGAATCTTCAGCTGGATTGCCACACCCGGCTGCGCCGGACTCGCAACGACCAACCAAACTGAGCCATTCCG
>JBDSGI010000473.1:0-2543 GCA_039919035.1 Opitutaceae bacterium | reverse complement strand
CAATTTGTCCCGTGAAAAAAAGAAAAACCCGGGAAACCCGCCATCGACTCATCCCACCGGTCACCCATATAGGAGTTCGAAGGCGTGGCTGGAATCGGCGGGGGAGTCTCATCCGCCTTTGTTGGCTTTGCTGTCAAGTAATGTGGATCGGTTGGATTTTTCCCGCTTCGATCAGCTAAGGTAAGGCCCGGTCCACCCCGGGGAAAGGTATTTTTCGAGTGAACGTTGCGTAGTCTTGGGTTGGAAAGTTAGATCGCTTTGGCTTTCAGGGCGTCGGCCGCCATGCGATCAGCGTCGTGCTTGTCGGAAACGGAAAATTATCCCCGGTGGCACATTTCCGCGGTAGCTCATGATCCCGGCCGCTGCCTCGCCAGCCGGAGGCTCGTTTCGTAGAAAATTCAGACGGTGGAGGGGCGGCCGAGTTCGAAGTTTGACGGCCAACATTACAGATCAGATGAGTTCGCCTTCCGGCGAACCCCGCCAGGGTTCCGCAGCCTAATGCGTCTTGAAAAATGCGTGGAATAGCGATGAGCCTTCACGCTTCCTACTCCCGATGTCTGACGAGAGTTTTTCCCACTTGGTGGAATCCCACTATGCCGCGCTCTATCGCTTTGCGTTGAGCCTGGCGAAAAATCCGGCCGATGCGAGCGACCTGACTCAGCAGACGTTCTTCGTGTGGGCCACCAAGGGACAGACGCTGCGCGACATCGCCAAGGCCAAGACCTGGCTCTTCACGACCCTCTACCGCGAATTCCTCCGCGTGCGACGGCGCGGCGGCAAGATTACCGCCATCGAGGATTTGCCCCCAGGCGCGCAGGACGTTCCGGATGTCGAAGTCGACCTTGTGGCGAAGATGGACGCACAGCTCGTGTTGGAGGCGTTGCAAGAAATCGAGCTGGTTTTCCGGGAGCCGCTCACGCTTTTCTATTTGCAGGATCTTTCCTACGTCGAGATTGCCGAGATTCTCTCGGTCCCGATTGGGACCGTGATGTCGCGCCTCTCGCGCGGCAAAGTGCATCTCCGCGCCCAGCTGGCGCAGAAGGCCAAGGGTGGGAACATCCTCAATTTTCCGAAAGCGAACCAACGCGCATGAACAACCAAGAGGCCAGATTCTTCCTCGGCGCCTATCGCCCCAATGGCAGCGATGCCGGCGACCCCGCCTTTGGCGAGGCGTTGCTCCAGGTGGAGCGAGATCCCGAACTGCGCCAGTGGCTTGACCGGCAGCGCTCGTTCGATGCCGTCGTCGCTGATCGGTTGCAGGCCATCATGCCGCCGCCCGACTTGAAGCAGGCAATTCTGGCGGGCGGCCGCGCGAGTCGGCCCCAGCGGTCGCGCTGGTTTTCGCCCGCTTGGCTGGCCGCCGCTGCCGCCATCACGATGATCGCGACAGTGGGCGCGATCTTTTTCTCCGGGCGCCAGGGTTCACCGCTGTCCGGCTTTGCCGCTGCGGCGCTGGCAGAACTCTCCTCGGCCCATAAAGATCACAAAGGCGCCCCCGCCGAGCTGGCTGGCTTGCAGGCGCGCTTGGCGGGAGCTCGATTGCCCTTGCTGGCCGATGCGGGAATCGATCTTGGGGAATTGAGCCGCGGTCGGTGCCGCACCGTCAGTCTGGGCGGTCGGCAGGTTTTTGAGATTTGTTTCCAGCGCGACGGGGCGTGGTTCCATCTCTATGCGGCCCGGCGCGACGATGCTTCGTCCGGCGCGACGGTGGGGGGCAAGACGGCCTTTGCTTCAGTAGGTGGCACCGCTGCCGCCGCATGGATGGATGCCAATAACGTCTACGCCTTGGTCACTGAGGCGGGTGAGGTGGCGCTGCGGCGACTGATCTGAGTTTGCGCCGACGCGGCGCGCGCGTCGGTCGGCTATTTTAGGATCGTGCCGAGGGCGGCGAGGACGAGGTCGATATTTCGAATCGAGGCGCCGTGGCCCATCAGGCCGATGCGCCAGGCTTTGCCAGCCATGACACCGAGGCCCGCGCCGATTTCGATGCCGTAGTCGGTCAAGAGACGCGTGCGCACGGCGGCATCGTTGGCGCCGTCGGGAATGCGGATGCAGTTCAGCGTATGCAACGAGCGCGTGGGAATGTAGCTGAGGCCGAGCGCGGTCAACCCGGCGCGCAGCCGCTGGTGCATTGCGGTGTGGCGGTCGATGCGGGCTTGCAGGCCTTCTTCAAGCACAATGACGAGCGCCTCGTGCAACGCATAGGTCATGTTGATGGGCGCCGTGTGGTGATACACGCGTCCGCCGCCGCCTCCGCCGGTGTAATACTTCCGCAGCATCGAGACATCGAGATACCATGACTGCGGCTTGGTCTTGCGCGCGTCCATGCGGGCGAGCGCACGCTCGCCGAAACTCACGGGGGAAAGCCCGGGCGGGCAGCTCAGGCACTTCTGCGTGCCGCTATAGATCGCGTCGATGCCCCAGTCGTCGACCCGCAGCTCGTGGCCCCCGAGACTGGTGACCGCATCGACGAGCAGCAGCGCGCCGCGTGCATGCACGATCTTGTCGAGGCCCTCGATGGGTTGGTGCGCGCCCGTGCTGGT
>JBDSGI010000472.1:0-4281 GCA_039919035.1 Opitutaceae bacterium | reverse complement strand
CAAAGCGCGCGCAGACATCCGGCGGAATCCTGGCCGCCGCGCCGCACACGGCCGTCCGTGCCTCGGTCATCTTCGGCAACGGCACCGGGTCGAAAAGATCCGCGGTCAGGGCCAGCAGGATGGCGATCTGCGCCGGCACCGTCACCGGGGCAAACTCCGCTTGCTTGAGGCAGGCGCGGATCCGCCGGCCATGCTCGATGATCTTGCGCGTGTCATCGTCAAGGCGGGCGCCGAAGCGGGCAAAGGTTTCGAGCTCCTCGAACTGCGCGTAGGCGAGCTTGAGATCACCGGCCACTGCACGGTAGGCGGCATGTTGCGCCTTGCCGCCGACGCGCGAGACGGACTTGCCGACATCGACCGCGGGCAGCACGCCCAGCTCAAAAAGCGACGGCGAGAGGTAGATCTGGCCGTCGGTGATGGAAATCAGATTGGTCGGGATGTAGGCGGAAATATTTTGGGCCTCGGTCTCGATGATGGGCAGCGCGGTGAGGGAGCCGCCGCCGCGCTCCGGGCGCAGACGGGTGGAGCGCTCGAGCATCCGCGAATGAATATAAAAGATATCGCCCGGGAATGCTTCGCGCCCGGGCGGCCGGCGGAGCAGCAGTGAAATTTCCCGGTAGGCCCGGGCATGGTGCGTGAGATCGTCATACACGATCAACACATCGCGCCCCGCTTCCATGAAATGCTCGGCGATGCTGGTGGCGGCGTAGGGTGCGATATAGGACACGCCGGGGGCTTCGTTGCCTTCGGCGACGACGACCACGGTGTAGTCCATGGCGCCTTTTTCGCGGAGACTCGCCACAACCTTCGCAACCGCCGAAGCCCGTTGGCCGATCGCGCAATAGATGCACACCACATTCCGGTCCCGTTGGTTGAGAATCGTGTCGAGCGCGATGGCCGTCTTGCCCGTCCGCCGGTCACCGAGGATCAACTCGCGCTGGCCGCGGCCGATCGGAATGAGCGCATCGACGACGGTGAGGCCGGTCTGGAGCGGCACCGTCACCGGGGCGCGATCCATGATGGGGGCGGCGGGACGCTCAACCGGCAGGCGACCACCGGTGGTCACCGGACCGCCGGCGTCGAGCGGCCGGCCCAGTGGGTCGATCACGCGGCCCAGCAGTTCATCGCCCACTCCAATATCCATGACCCGGCCTGTGCGCGTGACTTCATCGCCCGCGTGCAGATGCGAATACTCGCCGAGGAGCACGACCCCGATTTCGTCTTCGTCGAGGTTGAACGCGATGCCGAAGACATCCCCGGGAAACTCGAGCAGCTCCTCAAAGCCGACACTGGGCAGACCGGAAACGCGGGCAATGCCCGTGGAAACAGTGATGATCGCGCCGACCTCCTGCGGCGCGAAACGCGGGGTGAAGGCGTCCCGCCCCTGATCGATTCCGGAGAACGTGCGGTCGAAGACCTGCTGCAGCGATTCGGGCGGCGCGCTCATGAGCCGGCGGAAGCCGTCGCGGGAACAGCCGCTTGGGGTGCGGGCGGTGCCTGCTGCTTGATGATTTCATCCACTCCTTTTCCCAGTGACTTCAGATAATTCCCGATGCTCCATGCCATTTTTTGGCCGTTCGCGGTGAGTTCGATCCCGCCGATCAAGTCCGGCGCGGTCTCAAATCGCAGATGAGCGTCGACCGAAAGAGTTACATTGATCGCGTTCTGAATCTTGGCGCGTTCCTCTGCGGGTAATTCAAATGCGCTGCGCACGACCGCCGGCTCCGACGCCGCCTTGAGGGCCGATCCCAGCGTCGCCTTCGCCGGGCCGTCCATCTCGCCCAGTCGGCGGATGAATACGGCCACCAGGCGCTCTTCCAGACTCGCGGTGGCCAGATCGGCCAGCGCCTTGCGCGCGATGGAAAAAACCTCCTGCTGCGTGCGGCGAGCGATGGCTTGGCTCAGGTTATGGACGTCGTTCTGCAGAGTTTCATGCCGCTTCGCGCTCAACGCGTCTGCGGCCTTGCGGGCATCGTCCAAGAGGCACTGCCGCTCGGCCTTGGCCTCGTCCGTCGCCTTACTGAACAGAGCGGCACGCTGTTGTTCGAATTCCTCGTTCTTCTTCTGGAATTCGTCGCGGTCCTTGGCGGCCTCCGCTTTTTTCGCGGCGGCATCCGCGTGCTCGGCGGCGATCTTCTCCTCGCGGGCGTCGATCGCGTGCAGGATCGGTTGATAAAGAAAATGCTTCATCAACCACACCAGAAGGAGGAAGTTGAGCGCCTGCGCCCCCACGGTGAACCAGTCGATGAGCATGGGGTTACTTTGCTCCTGCCGCTTGCGTCGCCCCGGCGATGACGTGGTTCCAGAACGGATTCGCGAAGATGAGGATCATCGAGACCACGAAGCAGTAGATCGCGGTGGACTCGATCATCGCGAGGCCGACAAAGAGCGTGCGCGTGATCGTGGCGGAAGCGTCCGGCTGTTGGGCGAGCGCGGTCAGGGCGGTGGCGACGGCCCGACCTTCGCCGAGGGCCGGTGCGATGCAGCCGATACTGGTGGCAAAGCCAGCCGTGGCGATCGAAGCGACGGCGATGAGGGTCATGTTGTCCATGTGATATCCTTTGTTTTGCTCTAGGTTGGCTTAAGTCGCGGGCACTGGCTCAGCCTTGGGTCTGGGTTGGCGCACGCGCGTGGCGGCCGCGATATAAACCGCGGCGAGAATGCTGAAGATGTAGGCCTGCACCATGCCGGTCAGGAGACCGAGCAGGGTCATGACGATCGGGAAAATGAACGGCGTGATCGTGAGCAGGATGGCAATAATCATCGCCCCGCTCATCATGTTGCCGAAGAGGCGCACCGCGAGAGCGAGGGTGCGGGACACTTCGCTGATGATATTAAACGGCAGCATGATGAACGTCGGCTCCACGTAGGTCTTGAGGTATCCCCCCAGACCCAGCTCCCCGATGCCGAACAGCGGCACGGCAATGAGCACGCATAGCGCCAGCGCCGCCGTCGTTGACAGCGAACCCGTCGGCGGCTCGTAACCGGGGATGACCGTGCCGAGCGCGGCCGCTGCCACGAAGAGGAAGAGGGTGCCCAAAAAGCTGAGATACTTCTCCGGGTGCTGCAGGCCGATTTCCCCGATTTGCGTTCTGATCGCAGTCACGACGATTTCGAGCAGGTTCTGCCAGCGGGAACGCCGGTGTTCCGTCGTGAGGTTCCGCATGATCAGTTTCGCCCCGATGGCCAGCACTAGGATCAGCCCCCACGTAAACACGATCGTGGCGTTGAGCTTGATGAATCCGTGCTGCCAGAAAATCAGCTGGTCGGGGCTAAGGCGCATGACGGGGCTTCGGTTTCGGACGCGTTAGCTTTGGTGCCGCTGGAGCCGACCCAAGGTGTGATCGAGAGAAGCCTTTAATTTTTCCGCCGCGCCGCTGACCGCCTCGGCCAATTCACCGGCGTTATGCGTGACGGCCACCGGTTGCAGCCCGGCCGGCCGGGCTTCCATCAGACAGCGGATATCGCTGCCCCCGCCCTTGGCACCGTTCTCGTCCGTCACGTGGACTTCGACCCGCGAGAGGCGATCTTGGTGGTGGCTCAGTGCACTATGCACGCTCGCTTTGATCTCGGCGTTCAGTTGTTCGGAACCTTTGATCGTGTGGTCGGTGTTAATTTGAATGATCATGTTATTTTTTGGTGGTTCGGGTGGCGGGATGAAAGGGGTGAAGGATCGGGCTTTCGCCGAGGCGGGGGCGACTGCTTTGGCTGGTGGCCCGTCAGCCACATCACGACGAGTCGCGCGGCGATAAACCCGACGAGACACGCCGTCAGGCGCTGCCACTGGCCGCCGGAAACAAAATAAAATCCCGCCAAGGCCACGAAGGTGCGGAGCAACGCGCTGCCGAGAAACCAAAGCGCCGGCCGGGGAGAAGCGACGCCTCGGCGAACCGTCCACCACAGGCCGCCGAAAAAGACCGCGCCGAACCCCACGCCCGCCGCACCGGCCAAAACCAGGATCAGCGTTTCATTCATCGCCGTTATCCGGTTCGTCGCGCATCGCTTTGTCCTGCTGGGCCACCCAATACCACGCATTCGCGCAGCCGATCACGAGGCCGGCGATCAGCAGCGCCAGCGTCCAGGGATGCTTGCCTGAATGATGCTCGTCCAACCAAAGGCCGAGGGCGGCGCCGAGGAGGGTCGGCACGACGACCGACCAGCCGATCAACCCCATCATTCCGAGGCCGAACCAGACGCCCTGCGTGGACTTGCGCGCCCGGATTTTGCGCACCGCCTTCGCGCCGATCTGTCCGGCGAGGGTCGACCCGTCGGCGGGAATTT
>JBDSGI010000471.1:0-3117 GCA_039919035.1 Opitutaceae bacterium | reverse complement strand
GGGCAGGGGATGGCAGGGGCGTGGCCGCTCGCTCGCTCCGCCGCGGCGAGTTCGCGATTGATCCAGTCGAGTTGTTCCTCAGCGAGGGCGCGCTGGCGGCGAAGCTGGGCGAGTCGATCGGACATCGTGGAAAAGCACGTTGGTTAGCCGCCGGCTGCCCGGCAAGCCTGCGGGCGGGCACAAAAAAGGCCGGTCGCTAAGACCGGCCGAAAGTGTGTGCCGCTGCGTGAGCGATCAGGCGGTGACCACCGACACCATGCGGTGCGGCTTGTCATACTTCACGTGTCCGTCCGTGAGCGCGAAGAGTGTCCAGTCGCGGCCGACGCCGACGTTCTTCCCCGGATGGAGCTTGGTGCCGCGCTGGCGGACGATGATGCCGCCGGCGAGAATCGCCTGCCCGCCAAAGACCTTTACGCCCAGCCGCTTCGACTTGCTGTCGCGGCCGTTCATTGATGTGCCCTGACCTTTCTTGTGCGCCATGGTAGTAGTCTCCTTTAAGCTGTGATCGATTGAATCTTGATGACCGAAAGCTCCTGGCGATGGCCGCGTTTGCGCTCCATGCCCTTGCGCTTCTTCTTTTTGAAAACGATCACCTTGTCGCCTCGCTTGTTCTCAAGGATCGTTACCGAGACGGAAGCGCCCGCGAGGAGCGGCTTGCCGACGCGGAACGACTCGCCTTCGCCAGCGGCGAGGACGTCCTTAATCTCAACGGTCGAGCCCTTTTCAGTGCCCGGATAACGGTTTACGGTCAAAATATCGCCTTCGGTCACAGTGAACTGCTGGCCTTGGGTTTTGATGGTCGCTTTCATAAATAAAACGGCGAACTAAGCGGTTTGAGAATGGGCAACGCAAGGATTTATTTGAAAAGCCGCAAGGTTCCGCTCGGGCAGCAAGCAGGTTAGGCCGTTCGCGGCGGGCCGAGGGTCGGCTGGGGTCATTTTTTTTGAGCGCGAGGCGAGGGATCGGTGAATTCGGCGATGCCGGAGTGGCCGGCGTTGGCGGCGGCCCAGGGCAACGACCAGGCAACAGCGTCGCGCCAGCTCAAGTCTTGGTGAAAGCGGGCGTGCAGCACGCAGGCGAGCATGACATCACCGGACCCCGTGGGCGAAACTTGGCGGACCGCCGGCGGCGTCAGCATTTCTGGATCGTTGTGCTCGTCGATGAAAGTCACGGGCGCCGCGCCGTCCGACACCACCCAACGTCGCGCGCGAAAGCGATCCCGGACTCGGCGCAGGATTTCGCCGGTGGGTGCCTTCTGCTCGGCGGGAGGCACCAGTGAATTGAGTTCGCTGCGATTGATGCGCACGAGCGCGGCCGTCTCGTTGACAAGCCAGGCCAGCGCCGGTCCGTAGCTGTCGACGACGAGCGACCCGCGTTCCGGCCAGCGGTGGATCGCCGCGCGGAGTGGATCGAAATCGGACGAGGCCCAGCCGGGAATGCTGCCACAGATGGCGAGCACCCCGGCGGGGCAGGCGTTGATAAAATCGGCGCAGGCTTGGACCGCGGTGGCGTCCGGCGCGGCGTCGGTGGCGAGGAAAGTGGTCTGAAGCTGCCCGCTCCGCACGACCGTGCCAGTGCGAGTGGCCCGGTTGCTCGCGAAACGTTGGAACGCGAAGTTTTTGGCTCGCAGCCACGCTTCGCACTCGGCTCCTGGCGCGCCGCCGGCGAAGCAGAGCGCGGTGTTTTCCGCCGCGAGCCGGTTGAGCATTTTGGAAACGTTGATGCCCTTGCCGCCGACTTGAAACGATTCTGCCGTGGCCCGCTGGGTGGCGCCCGGCGACCAGCGGTCAAAGTCCAGCGTGCGCTCGGCGAGGAGGTTTCCGGTGAGCGTGAAGATGGGCGGCAGCGGGATCATGGGTCGTTCTTTTGTGAGCGATAGAAGATATAGTTGACGAGAAAACTCAGCCCAAACACGCCGCTCAGGGTGCGAATGTTCCGCATCGCGCCAAACACCATCGTGAGCGGGCTTGCGCGCGGCTCGGCGACCCGGAGCAGCAGCAAGCACCCGAGCAACGCCAGCACGGGCTGGAGCAGGAAGCAGACATGATGCACGGCCAGGGCGTTGGGCCAGCGCCCCAGCGCCCAGGTCAGCACCTCGCCGCCGGTGATGGGCGCGATGGCAGCGACGAGTGACGTGACGGCGAGGTGCACGCCGATGGCGAGGTTCTTGGCCTCAAGTGGAATCAGTTTCAGGAGCAGGGTGAACTGGCCGAGGATGAAGCCGGCGCTCACCGCGCCGCCGAAAAGCCACATGCCGAAAAGCATCCCGCGATTTTCCGGCGTGAGAAAAAACCACAGGAAATTCTGCACCTGCCATAGAATCAGCGAGACGGTCATGACCGACTTGTTGCCAAACCGGTCGAGCAGCCGGCCCCAGGCGGGGAACGAGAGCGCGCCCGACAGCTGCGCGAGCATCGAGAGCAGGCTGACGTCGAGCGCCGACATTCCGAGCTGCTCAAACATGAACACATGGTAGAACGGCCCGAAACAATTCGCCGCAAACGACCACACCGCGCCGAACGCGATGAACCCAAGGAGCGACCGCGAACCGAGCACGACATCCAACTGCCGGCGCAGCGGCAGGGCGTTAGCGGGGATCTCCTTTCTGGGCTGCGCCGGGTTCATCCATTGCCACCGCAGGGACAAAAGACGCAGCCCCACGATTCCGGCGATGATGAGTTGGAACGCCGGAATCGCATAGTTCCAGTGTGCCAGCGCCCAGCCGGAGACGAAGAGAAACGTGAGGGTGGAGAACTGCAGCGCGGCGTTGCGCCGGCCGAAATATTTGCCGCGGATACGATACGGCACCCAGTCCTGAATCCAGGCGTTCCAAGACACTCCGGCGATCGCGCCGAAAAAACTCGTGACCAGAAACCAGCCGACGAGCCAGCCCCCGGCCGCTGCGGCGTCCGATCGCGGAATCAGGGGCAGCAGCGCGCCGAGCGCGGCCCAGCCGAGCAAGTGCACTGCCGCCGCGGCGATCATAATGATCTTCGGCGGTCGCCATCGCGCGAGAAAGGGCGCCACGAAGATTTGCAGGAAATTGCCGAAAAACGGCAGCGCGCAGATCAGTCCGATGGTCGTTTTCGGGAGCGTGAACGCCTGGGTGAGCAGCGC
>JBDSGI010000470.1:0-3355 GCA_039919035.1 Opitutaceae bacterium | reverse complement strand
TAGCCGAACGGCGTAGGCACAGTGCCGCATCAGAAATACGCAGGACAGCGTATTCCCATTTGCCCCCGTTTCTGTATCTTGTCGGCTTTCATCGCCCGCCACCATGCTGCCCATTATCATCGTCCTGTTTCTCCTCACCGCCCTCGTGGCGACGGAGTCGTCGTCGTCGCGCAACGGCGATGGCGAGGACAATTGACGCAGCCGGAGTTCGACGGCCATGCATCAAGACGCAGTGCCGTAAGTGGCGAAAATTAGCAGGGGCGCCCCCGCGAAGGAGCGCCCCTGGTTGATGTCTTGGCTTACTTCACTGAAGCGTAGCGATATCCGGCCACCGCGTCATCGACGATCTTCACCGGGAGCGAGACCTTTCTCGCGACCGGCTTGCCGTCGACTTCCGCGGGGAGGAAGCGCCACAGCTTCACGGCTTTGAGCACTTCCACCGCCAGCATGTCGTCCGAAGCGGACTTCACGCTGAAGGCGGTCGGGCTGCCACTTTGGTCCACCGTGAACTCAAGTTCCACGAGGCCGCCATTGAATTCCGGTCCGACCGTGGGCGAAACCACGACGACGGGCACCGGGACTCCAGGCTCCTTGTTGCACGACTTGAGGTAGGCCTGTTCGACATCCGACGCATAAGCGGCGGCGCCGACAAGCGCACCTAGGTTCAGGAGGACTACGAGCTTACTTACTGCTTTCATGGTATTAAACTCCGCGGATAAGGCGGAGAGTTTGATTTCTGACTTTACCGGGTTGAAACGCCTCCGCGCCGGCCGCGCGTGAACGCGATCGACCCTCGGGCGGTTTTGACGGCGCCACGCATAAGCGCGGCACTGCCAAAGGATCCGTTTTGGGGAAACCAAGCCGGCGGCGCGCAGCCCGCGCCACTCCGGCTAACAGCAACGCGCCCCGGAAGCTTTCCCCGTGGCGCGGTAATTCAAAGAACCTCCACTTTGGGAGAACCTTGAAAGCGAGTCAGAATAAGCAGCTGCCATGCCGCGCCGGCGAGCTGCAAACAACGGCGCCGCCGAAACGTAACCTATGCCGCTGGCCCGCTGGGCTCACGAACTCTTAACCGAAAGTCGGCTTGCAGTGCCTCCGTCAGTGGTTTCCCTCCTTTTCTCCGCACGCCATCATGTCCGACTTCGCCGCCTCCCGCCCATTGTCTCCGTTTCATCGCGCCCGCGCCGCCGTCCTCCAGTGGATCGATTCCGATTATACGGCGGAGAGTCCGGAAAAAATCCGGGCCGAACCGGATCGCGTCGACTGGATGCGCTGCATTCCGTTCCTCGTTCTACATCTGGGCTGCTTCGCAGTCATCTGGGTCGGAGCGAGCCCCGTCGCGGTTTGGACGGCGGTAGCGCTCTATTTCCTGCGGATGTTCGCCGTCACGGGTATCTACCACCGCTATTTTTCCCATAAAACCTACAGCACGTCCCGCGTCGGGCAGTTCCTGCTCGCCCTCTGGGGCGGCACGACCGTGCAGCGCGGCGCCCTGTGGTGGGCCTACCATCACCGTCACCACCACAAGCACTCCGACGACCCGGAGGACGCACACTCGCCTCACGTCCACGGCTTCTGGTGGTCGCACATCGGCTGGATTACGAGCCGCCGGAACTTCCCGACCGACTACTCCACGATCAAAGACCTCGCGAAATTTCCCGAGCTCGTCTGGTTAAACCGGTTCGACACCGTCGTCCCGGTCGTCTTTGCCTTCGCGGTCTTCGGCTTCGGCGCGCTGCTCGAGAGCCAAGCACCCGGCCTCGGGACCAACGGTTGGCAGATGCTCGTGTGGGGCTTCTTCATCAGCACCACGTTTCTCTTTCACGGCACCGCCTGCATCAACTCCATGGCCCACCTGATGGGCCGCCGGCGCTTCGAGACCAGCGACGATTCGCGCAACAGCTTCATCCTAGCAATCATCTGCCTCGGGGAGGGCTGGCACAACAACCACCATCGCTACCAGTCCGCCACTCGCAACGGCTTCTATTGGTGGGAAATTGATCCCACCTACTACGGCCTGAAATTCCTCTCGTGGACGCGCCTCATCTGGGGCCTCAAGCCCGTGCCGAAATCCATCATGGAGGAGGCCGCCCGCGCCGACCACCTCGCCAGCATCGCCGCCGCGCAACACGCCGCCCTCGCGCATGGCGAATATTCCTCGCTCAAGAAAGTCTTTCCTGCCGCCGCCGCCATCGCCGTCGCCACGGCGAGCTCCGCACAAGCCGTCATGCCCAAAAAAGCCGAGGGCCCCGCGATCCACAAGGATGTGAGCGCGCAGACCGAGCACGGCGCGAAGACGACTCCGCCACCGCACGGGAGCTAAATTGTCCGCCGGGCGCGCCACCGGTGCGTCCATCCGGCCGGTTGGCGCGTAGCTGCGGGAAAACCATGCCCACCCTCGCGATCATCGGCACCGGCATCGCTGGCCTCGGCTGCGCGCATTTTCTCCGCCGCGATTTCGGCGTGACCGTCTTCGAGCGCGCGGGCTACGTCGGCGGGCACACGAACACCGTTACGGCCACCGAGCCCGGCACCGGCCGCCCGGTCGCCATGGACACCGGCTTCATGGTGTTCAACAAAGTCACCTACCCGCATCTCAACCGGCTCTTCGCCGAACTGCGCGTCCCGATTAAGCCCACCGCGATGTCGTTCAGTGTCCGACACGCCGACACCGGCCTCGAGTTCGCCGGTTCGTCGGTCAATCATCTCTTCGCCCAGCGGCGAAATCTCTTTCGCCCCCGCTTCTACCGCCTGCTCGCCGCGATCAACCGCTTCAACACCGAGGCCATCCCCGCCCTCGACGATCCCGCCGTGCAAAAGGAAAAGCTGGGCGACTACGTGCGGCGCCGCGGCTATGGCGCCGATTTCTTCGATCTCTACCTCGTGCCGATGAGTTCGGCGGTGTGGAGCACGCCACCGGAGCTGATGCTCGATTTTCCGGCGACCACGCTGCTGCGGTTTTTCCACAATCACGGCTTTCTTGGCCTCAAGACCCAACACCAATGGTGGACGGTCGAAGGCGGTGCCAAGTCCTACGTCGAGCGCCTCACCGCCCCGTGGCGCGACCGCATTCGCGTCGGCCTCGGCGCGACGCGAATCGTCCGCACGGCGTATGGCGTCGCGGTCACGACGTCGGACGGTGGCACCGAAGTCTTCGACAAGGCCATTCTAGCCTGCCACGGCGATCAGGCGCGGCGCCTCCTCGCGGCGCCGACCTACGACGAGGATCGGCTCCTCCGCGAATTCCACTACCAGCCCAACATCGCCACCGTCCACACCGACGCGTCCGTGATGCCCCGCACGCGCCTCGCGTGGTCGAGTTGGAACTATGAGATCGCGCGCGATGCCGCCGGCC
>JBDSGI010000469.1:0-3027 GCA_039919035.1 Opitutaceae bacterium | reverse complement strand
CGCGCGGTGTTTTCCGAAACGTTCAGCCGCGCTCCGATCTGCGCCAGCGGCAGGCCGGCGAAGAACCGCAGCAGCACCGCCTCGCGGTCGGCCTCGTTGAGTTCGCCAAGGGCGGCGTCGATTACCGGCCGCAGCTTGTCCCAGTCGGCGTGGACCGCCGGGTCGGAGCCGGGGAATAGTTCGTGCATGGTGTGGGCCTCCTGTTCGCGCGCGAGTCGGCGCCGCTCGGTGCGCATGATTTCGCTCGCGGCCATCCGCGAGGTCGTGTGCAGCCAGCCGGCGAGCGTCGGGTGGCCCGAGAGCGCGGACGCCTGGCGGGCGAGCCGCGTGAAAACCTGTTGGGCGACATCCTCCGCGCGATGCGCGTCGCCGGCCACCTGCCGAAGCGCCGCAAAATAAACGAGATTGAGATACCGCCCCACCAGCTCAGCAAACGCCGCCTCGTCGCGGTTCGCGGCGTAGCGTTGGAGCAGCTCTGCATCGTCAGCTATCATGTCACCTATCAATGGCCGCCGGGTTGAAAACCGCACAGGAATTTTTCCGGATTCATGACCAGCCCACGCGCTCAATCGGGTAAAAGCTAATCTGCGCTACGGCCCATCCGAAACACTGCTTGCGGTTGCCATCTCGGCGACGAGCAAGCTCGCGCCCTACCGCGGAATTGTAGGGCGCGACCTTGGTCGCCGCCTCGCAGTCTCAGGGCTCGCCGCCCGCCAGTAGCCGCAGCAGCGCCGCCTCGCCGAGCACCGGCACGCCGAGCTTGCGGGCTTGTTCGAGTTTCGCGCCGGGCTCGGCGCCGGCGACGACATAGTGCGTATTGCGGCTGACGCTGGTGGCGACCTTTCCGCCGGCGGCCACGATTTTCTCGGCGGCTTGGGCGCGGGTCAGGGAAGGGAGCGTGCCAGTGAGCACGACGGTTTTTCCCGTAAGCCATCCGCCCGCCGCCGCGACGACCGGCGGCGCCGGTTGCACGCCGGCCGCGATTAGGCGCTCCAACATTGCACGGTTGCCGGCGTCGGAAAAATACGCGCTGAGCGCGCGACCCAACGAATCGCCGGCGTCACTTGGCGTGACCGTCACAAGCGCAGCAAGACTGCCGTAGCGCCGCGCCGCTTCCTTCGCCGTGACCGCGCCCACCTGCGGAATGCCGAGTCCATAAATGAACCGCCACCACTCCACGCGCTTGCTCGCCTCGATCGCGGCGAGCAGGCGGTCGGCAGTTTTAGCCACATCTTTGCCGAGCGTCAGCAGGTCGGCGCGGCGCAGCCGGTAAAGGTCGGACACGTCCTTCACCCACCCTTTCTCCACCAGCGCGTCGATCATCGCCGGCCCGAGCCCGTCGATCGCCACGGCCTCGCGCGAGGCGAAATGCTCCAATCGCCGCCGCAGTTGCGCCGGGCAAGCCGCATTGGGACAGCGCACGGCCACCTCGCCCGCGCGTTGCACGACGGCGGTGCGGCAGACCGGACACGCCGCGGGAAAGGCAAACGCCCGCGCTTCCGCCGGTCGCCGGGCGAGGTTCACGCCCACCACCGCCGGGATGATCTCGCCGGCTTTCTCCACGTAAACGAAATCGCCGACGCGGATGTCGCGCCGCGCCACTTCCTCACGGTTGTGCAGCGACGCCCGCGCCACCGTCGAACCCGCCAGCTCCACCGGCGCAAACTCCGCGACCGGTGTGAGCACACCCGTGCGCCCGACTTGCACGGCGATGGCGCGGACCTGCGTCTCGACGCGCGCCGGCGCAAATTTGTAGGCCATCGCCCAACGCGGCGCATGCTCGGTCGCGCCCACCTCGCGTTGAAGCGCCACCGCGTCGAGCTTGGCGACCGCGCCATCGGACGGAAACGCGAACCCCGCCCGCGCTTGCCCCACTTCCTGAATCGCCGCCCACAGCTCAACCACGCCGCGCGCCGTCCCGTAACGCGCGACGCCCGGCAAACCCCACCGGCGAATTTGATCGTGCAGCCCGTGCTGCGTCGGCGGTTGGGCGGTCGCTGGCACGCATGTGCCGATGCCATAGAAAACGATTTCGAGCTTCCGCCGCCCGACCTCGGCCGGATCGCGCTGGCGGATGGTGCCGGTCGCGAGGTTGCGCGGATTCGCGAACCGCGTTTCGCCGGCAGCCTCGCGCTCGACGTTGATGCGCTCGAACTCCGAAAACGAGACGTAGATTTCCCCGCGCAACTCGACGACCGCCGGAACCGGGTTGGGTGCGCCGTCTTCCGCGTTCACCCGCAACGTGCGCGGCAGTCCGCGCAGCATGAGCGCGTTTGCCGTGATGTCGTCGCCTTCGACACCGTTGCCCCGCGTCACGGCGCGCACGAGTTTCCCCTGCTCATAGGTCACGCTCACGGCGAAGCCATCGAACTTCGGCTCGACCGTGTAGACGAGATCGTCGCGAGCGAGGAGCTTCACGAGCCGGGCATGAAACGCGCGCAGGTCCGCCTCCGAGTAAGTCTTGTCGAGGCTCATCATCCGCTCCCGGTGCCGGTAGGTTTGAAACAATCCGGAGCGATCATCGCCCACTTCCGGGACCGCCGGCGTGGCCTTGGCGATTTCAGGCTGCGCCGCCTCGAGCGCCCGCAGCCGCAGTTTCAATTGGTCGTAGGCATAATCGCTGATCTCCGGCGCGGCTTTCTGGTGATAGAGCGCGTCGTGGTGCGCCACCTCCGCGCGGAGCGCCGCGAGCTGCTGGCGCGCGACCTCGGGTGAAAGCGCGCGGAGGTCGGCGTCGCTCGCTGCGGCGAAAGAGGCGAGCAGCAGAACGATTGGCAGGGTCAACGCGAGCAGAGCTCGGCGCATACAACGAAACAGTTTGGGGTGTAAGGAAGCAGGCATGGTCGTGGGAAAAAATAAACCGCACCCGGCCGCGCTCAGGGGTTAGCGTGGCCGCGGGGTTTCTGTCCAACATGTGACCGCCAGTGTCAATTCTCCAGCGACGCAGAGACGGCTTGCCCGCCACCTCGTTCGCCTTCCGGCAAGGCCCGCTCCACGCAAAGACGGCGTCCGCCAAACCCTAGGCCA
>JBDSGI010000468.1:0-3472 GCA_039919035.1 Opitutaceae bacterium | reverse complement strand
GACGTTGAGCTGCACGCGCCAATCGATGCCGCGGATGATTTTTCGCCGGTAGCCGAGCCAGAAATCACCGGTGAGTTCCTCCGGGCCGTAGAACGGATTCGCGATGTCGGGAAACTGCGACTGCATCGCCGGATCGGTGTCTTTGATCTCGCTCGTGCTCTTAAAGCTCGTATTGGTCGCGACGATTTTCTGCTTAAGGCGTTCTCCCGTCAGGAACGGATTGCCGATGGCGATCTTCGCCTGCCAGCGCACGGCGGTGCCGACGCTTAGCTTGTTGAGGAAAGAATTTTCGAGGCCGCGAAAATCCTGCGTGGCGACGAAGTTCGCGCGCCACTTGCGCTGCTCCTGCGAGACGGCCCCGTCCCGCGCCACGGTGGCGGCGAGCGGGTTGTTGATCAGAAAATTGTAGCGCTGGCCGATGGTCAAAGCCGGCGGCAGGGCCGGCGAATCGGCGATGGCCAGCAGATTGGCTTTGACGAGATTGGCGTAGAGTGCGCCAGCCACCTGATTGGTGAGGCGCGCGGACCCATTCACCACGGTCTCCTGCTCGGCGGCGTTGAAGGAAACCCGCAGGTGCTTCGTGAGCTGCCCGACAAGCTCGGCCTCGAAGCCCCGCGCTTCGAGATTGCTCGTGTCGGTCAGCCCCGGCAGCGCGTCCGAAAGGAGCGCGCCAGCGGCGTTGAAACGCATATTTTTCAGGGTGTTCGTCGGCTCCGGCAGGACTTTCAGCGCGACGGCGTAGAGTTGCTGATACGAGGTATAGCCCGCCGCGGTGACGCCGGGGATGTTCGCAAACGGGATGCCCTGCGTCTCCGCCGAGCGGTAGCCGCCGATCAAAACCCCGCTGGGAAAATTGTAGACCTGCGCCGTGGCACCCTGCGCGTTGTTCGAGGTATTCGTCTGCAACGTGTGAAACCAGTTCAGCCGCAGGGAAGCGCGGCGCTCGAAAAATTCCACGAGGAAGCCGTATTCCTTGGTCGTGCCGGCGGGCGTGGGAATGATCGCGCCGTGCAGATTAGACCGGGGGCTGACCGGATTAAAATTACCCGACTGGTTGTAGTAGGCGCTCAGATCGAGGCCAAAAGGCAGCTTGGGCAACAGACGCTTTGGATAGCGACCAACCGCGCTCCACGTGAAATTGCGCCCGCTTTCGTCGAGGTTCGTCGTGTCCCGCAAACGAAGATCCGGATCCAGTGTGCCGTCGGCGAGACGGCGGTTGGCCTCGTTCGCGTAAGTCCTCAGCCGATCCCAGCGCCAGCCGACAACCGTGACCAGCGTGTCATGGAAGAAATCGCTTTTCGCACTGAGAGACTTCGAGGCTACCTTCTGCCGGCTGAGCGCGCCGCCATTGAGATAGCGATGGATCGTGAGTTTTTCCGTGACGAGTTGCTTCGTGACGAAGTCGAAGAAGGTCACGTTTTGCATGTCGCCATCGAGCGGGATACGGCCGTTGAAGACGTCGGTGACGCGCAGATCGTTCGCGGAATTCGCGTTCAGCACCGAGGGGCCGAGGTATTGCACGAGCACGGGGCTGCGGCGATAGACGCTGGCGAGCGTCTCTTGAAAGACGGTCGTGTTGAGATCGCGCGTGCGGCTCTCCCACGCCGATTGGAAGGACTCGGTGCGGGCATCGATCGTCTGCGTATTGTAGAGGCCGGAGAGCGCGTGATTGCCGAGCGGCAGGCCGAGGAGCGTTTTCCGCCGGTGGTCGAAATCGAGTTTATAGAATCCGGTGGCGCGAAACGACTCGCGCTCGCGGCGGGTGTTGCGGTCCTGGATGCCAAGCTGCTGCATGAAGGGGCGGCCCAGGTTGGGGTTGGGCTGGTCGTTGCTGAGGTAGCGCGAGACATCGATGTAGATATCCGAGAGTCCGTTGGCCGAGCCGTTTTGCCCCTGGGAAAACGGCAGCGCGCGGTTCGAGCGGGTCGTCTGTTTGTCCACCGCCAGCTCAAGGCCGCCGCGGCCATCGAACAACTCTTGCGTGACGGCTGCATTCAGGGCGGTGAAGTTCTGCTCGATGCGGTTGGTCGGACCGGAGATCAGGCGGCTGCGATAGTCGAAGACATCGCGGTTTTGGAGGACGGGCGTAGTAAAGCCGGGGATGAGGTTATACGACGACGTGGTTGAGATGGCGTCGATGGCCGGGCGATTGTTGGGATTTGTCGCATACCGGATGCGGCCCATGACGCCGGCGATGCCGGTGAGCGCGGGATTGTTGCCGTTGAGGTAGCCCGGCTCCCGCTGGCCCGGTGTGTCAAACACGAGCGGAATATGGATGAACCACGGCACGAAATAATACGCGCCGTTGTTCTGCGGAATACCGGCCGAACTCCCCCGGTTGTCGACGGTGACGCGCGGCGCCCAAATGTAGCCCGGGCTGCCCTTGAGCACGGTGGGGTTGAGGTCGACACCGGGGATGCTATCGAGCGCAGCGTCGGGCGGCTGAAAGAAAATACTGTAGGCGTTGGTCGGAGGGATGACGTTGACGGGCGTGGACTGACTATCGCCGGTCTCGCCGGCAGCGCGCAGGGAGGTCTTCCCGAGGATCGTCGATTTTTTGCCGTCGCGCAGCACGGCCTCGACCGTGCCGTAGATCCGGCGTTTGCGATCAAAGGCCGGCTTCTGGTCAAAATTATTTTGCTCGCCGACTGTATCGAGACGAAACGCGAGTCGATCTTTCACGAGGACGCGGTTGAGATCGAGGGTGCTGCGATACGAGGCGTTGGACCCGTAGCGCGCCGAGACTTCGTTGCGGTTGCGACCGAGTTGGGCCCGGCGCAACGAGGTGTCAATGGTCCCGGCCGGGTTGCCGATGCCAAAGAGCAAAGAGTTCGGCCCGCGGTTGATTGTGACGCGCGCCGTGTTGTAGGCGTCCATCGGAATATCCGAGAGGAAGAAATCGCGGGTGGTAGAGGCGGGCCCGATCCCGCGCACACGCTGGTTGGCCTCCGGATTCTCCCGCGCCTCGCTCTGGTCGGGACGCCCGAAGGCCTCCGCGCCGCCGGCAAAATTCCCCAACGCGCCGCCGACTTCCGTGCCCGTGGTGAATGTGAGGAGTTCGCCCAGATTGGTCGAAGCCGTGTCGACCAAAAATTCGGAGGTGATGATGCTAATCGAAGCGCCCACGTCGCGCAGCGCGGTGTTGAGGCGCGTGCCGGCGAGAGTGCTGTTGGCGGAATAGCCCATACCGTCGGTCTCGCTGACTACAAACGGATCCAGCACGACCCGTTCCCCGGCGTCGTCACCGTCCGCCTTGGCGTGTGCCGCCGGTGGCAGGCTGGCGCGCGCGACCTCCGTTTTTGGGGGCGCAGTCTCCACCCGGACAGCGAAGGCGCCGCTGCCGGCGTCCTGCGTCGCGGCGAGACGCGTGCCCGCCACGAGGAGCGTGAGCGCCTCACGCGGCGCGTAGTCGCCGCGCACGGAGTTGGTGTTCACCCCGCGCACGGCGGCGGGCGAAAAAACGATCTCGCGG
>JBDSGI010000467.1:0-3173 GCA_039919035.1 Opitutaceae bacterium | reverse complement strand
TCGCCATCAACCCTCGGAAGCCGGCCTCGATGACAGCGGGGTAATTTTTCACGTCGCTCGTGTCCTGGCTCGTGCGGAAAAGTTTTCGTTTCGCCCACACCGCGGGAAAAGGCAGGGCGTTCCAATGGGTCGTCCGCGTGTCGCGAAAGCCCGCGTCGTTGAGCAGCGCCGCGATCTCGGGCCGGGTGTAGCGGTGTTTCGTTTGGCAGGAGTCGTCGTGATACGACCACATCCACATGTAAGCCGGCACATTGATCACCACGATCCCGCCGGGACGCAGCACGCGGAAAAATTCCCGCGCCGCCACCTCCGGGTTCTCCACTTGGCAAACCACGTCGGCCGAGATCACGGCGTCGAAGCTCGCGTCGGCAAACGGCAGCTCGGTGATCGAGGCGACGCGCACCTCGACCTCCGGTCCGCAGCGCTGACGCGCGAGCTCGCACGCGATGGGCATGAAGTCGATGCCGCTGAACCGCCAGCCCGGGTGCCAGTCGCGCAGCCGCAAAATCAAACCGCCCGTGCCGCAGCCAGCGTCGAGCACGGCCGCGTTCGACGCCAAGCGTGGAGCCAGCTGGTGATCCACGTGCCGATGCAGCGAGCGGAAATACCACATGCGGTCCTCCACTTCGGCGAGTTTGAGGTATTCGTCAGTTTGCATAGGCGCAGCGCCTGCCAGACCGGCAGCCCCGCCGCCGAATTTCAACGCCGATTCTTGTCCGCCAATCTACCTAACGCGCGGCGACGGCGGCGGCGAGCGGTTCGATCGAGGAAGACTTCAGGCCAAACGTGCGCAACTGGCGGCGCCCCGTGCCCACGCGCTCCGCCGCCGCGGACGAAAGGATTTTGAAAACATTCACCCCGGGCTCGAGCTTCAGATCCGGCAACGCGATCTCGGCGGGCTCAGCGCTTAGGTGCGCCGTCGCCACCTGCCGCCCTTGATGCTGCACCACCACCTCGCGCGGGGAGACGCCGATGAGTTCCAGCCGCAGGGCGCAACCGATGGGCCGGTCATAGGGATTGTAAAACGACATCACTGCGTCGTCGTTGGCCCAGCGCACGCCGTTTTCCGGTCGCGTGTGCCAACCCTGCCCAAACGTAAGGTTTCGCCCCATCGGTTTTTCCGGCTGCGGGCTGGGATTGAGCAACACGACGACCTGCTGGCCGAGTTCCCCGGCCAGCCGGCGGGTGTAGCCGAGCGCATCGAGCACGCCGAGCAGCTTCTCGGCCCGATCCTCGTAGCCCTTGCGGTTAAGATAAAGCGCCGCAAAGCCGTAGGATTCGAGCCGCCGCACCAACGTCTCCACCGGGACATTTTCCAAATCGCGCTGCCAGCGGCTCCGCGCGCGAAACTTCGGCGCTCCGTAGCTGAAACACATCGTCTGGGTGGTGAGGTAGGGCCGAAAATGCTCGTAGTCCACGAGCCGGAACGGCGGCAGCACCTCCGGAAACCCGAGCACCGGAATCTGAAAGATCATCGATCCCGCAGGCAGGGTCGCCTCAAGCAAGCGGCCGAGCTGCACATCCGATTTCACATCCGCCGCCATGCGGGCGCGGACTTCCTCCGGCCAGCGCCGAGGAATCTGATCGAGCAGGCCGAGGGTCGCCACGCCCAGCGCCGCCGCGAGTCGCCAGCGCGCCGGCCACGCAGCGGTCGCACGCGAGAGGCGAGTCATCAGAAAGACCAGCAGCAGCGCCGAGAGGAAGACGGTGACGCGATTCGTGGCGCGAAACACTTGGAAGCCCACGAAGAAGGCGAGCACGTTGGTCAGGCCGCCGACGGTGGAATAAGCCAGCAGCCAACCGGCCGACAACACTTGGCCGGGAACCGCTCGGCGCTGGAAAAACCGCCGGGCACTCGCCGCAACGAGCCAAACCAGACCGACGATGCCCACCACGCCCAGATAAGGCATGTAGTCTTCGCCGCGCCATTCAGACCAGCGCTTGTAGCGTTCGCCCAAAAACGACAGCTCCTCGATCCGGTGATATTGCGGTGGGATGAACATTTCCAAGGGCTTCAGCGCGTAGCGTTCCGTGCCACCGTAGTTCCGCGCCAGCAGCGGCATCCCTTCCGATTCCTCGTAGATCCAAATTTCGGCGTTAGTCACCAAAAACGCCATCACCGCCACCACGCCCGCCGTCAGACCGATCGCCAGATTCACTCGGCGGCGCGCGCCGCACCACTGCGCCACCAGCGCCCACAGCAGCAGCTGGCCCCAAAACATCAGATTGTAAGGATTGCTCACCCCCATCGCCAGGGCCACGCCGAAGCATACCATCGCCCCGCGGCTCCGCCATTCGAGCCGCCGGCTCTGCGCCACCAGCCAAACAGCGAGCAGGCCCAGCGGCACCGTCCACGTGAACACAAAGGAAAAATGCGGCAGCCCCCGGTGAAAAGTATGGTAGGTGTAGGCGAACAGCAGCGCACCGGCAAACGCCCATTCCCACCGGCACCGCAGCCAGCGCATGGTGAAATAAAACGCGAGCGCTGCCGTGATCTGCGCGAAGAGCAACCCCGCGTTGGCCGCCGCAAATAATCCGATCAGGTGCGTCAGACCGCCGAGCGCCATCATCAGCGGCTTGTCCGGGGTCGGATATTCATTCCAGTTTGCGCCAAAGGGCGCACCCAGCCGCGCGATAATCTCGGGCGTGGGCGGCAACGTGTCGCCCTCCGACGCGGCCTTGATGCGCGCGAGAATCTCATGCGCGTCGCCCACGTAGTCGGTGGGCACGCGCCACTGCTCGGGCGTCCAGCGTTCATAGTGCGCCGCCCAGATCAGGGCGGACACCAGCACCAACGCGCCGACGCGCAGCGCACCGGCCAAAACTGTGGCGGATATTTTCAGAGGCAGGGGTTCCGCGCGAAGCCTGGACCGGACTGCGCGGGATTAAAGTCGCAGCTAACGTCCCAAGAAACTGCCTTCCGGCCGCGCAGTGCAAGTGCCGATTCCGGCGCACGGGAAAAAATTTCGGACTGAGAACGCGCACCGGTTAATCCCGTGAAAGTTTGCCAACGCGCGCGCCGGCTTCTTCGCTCGCGCCCTTTCATGCCCTCTCGTCCGACGCCCGCCGGCGGCGCTTACTCCCGGCGCTTCACCGCTTACACCGGGATTTTTTTCGACGAGTTCGATCCGGCCTCCGCGTGGATTAGGGAAACCGCGACCGTGCGGCTGCCG
>JBDSGI010000466.1:0-3980 GCA_039919035.1 Opitutaceae bacterium | reverse complement strand
CGATGACACCCCGCGATGGCGTTTCCTACTGGCGCGATCTTGGCAGTCCTACCTGGGATCCGGTCACCCAGACGGCCACGGTCAACGGTCGCGCCACTACCTTCACCGGCACCAACAATCCCGCCGGCCTCGCCAACATGAACCGGGCCGGCCCGATCCTCTTCGTCGACAACGGCGGGATCCAGCTCTGGACCATCAGCCGCCTGCCTGGCGCCAACGCCACCAACGGCCCGAGCGACACCACCGGGATCAATCGCCTGCTCGAGAGCATCCCCGAACCGGTGCGCGACGGCCGCCCGCTCTTCTCCATCATTCGCGGTGTCTCTGATCGTTCGATCTACGATTACGCGCACCTCAACCTCTCCGGTCCGAACTACCAGCGTGAAGAGGTCGCCACCTCGACCGTGGAGTTCGAGCAGTATCTTTTTAACACGGGTCGCAACACGGCCGCCTTCCAGTTCGCCTGGCAGCGAGAGGATGCCGACCGGTTGCGGCGCACCACGGTGGGCTCCACCAATCCGGTCGGCACGAGCGGCCTGATTTACGTCGATGCCAACAGCCGGCTGCTCGACGGCCGGCCCAATCCGTTTTTCCTGAAGCCCTACGTCGGCGTCGCGGAGCCCGTCTGGTCGACGACGCCCTACGAGCGCGACACCTACCGTGCCCAACTCGCCTACGTGCTCGATCTGACAAAGGAGAAATCGAAGTGGCTGCAACTGCTGGGCCGCCAGCAATTCCTCGGCTACTACGAGGAGCGCAAGTCCAAGAACCACGTCTACCGGTTCCGGGACGTGATGATCTCGGACCACCCCGTTTATGCACCGGCCGGCCAGCCGAAAGGTGCCCAGGGAGCCACCAATGGTTTTGCCGTTTCCCAGCAGGCGACTCGCCCCTACTTTCACTACTATGTCGGCGACGCCAACGCTCAGAATGTGGACTACGCCCCATCGCGCGCCGAGGCGGGCAACTACGATTTCACTTGGTTCGATCCTGTGGCCAACCGATGGGTGACGGACCGCGCCACCTTTGGCGAATCGGCTATTCCCGAAGCGAGTGCGGGCGAAAACGCAGGTTCTACGCTCAACCTGATCCAGACCAAGGGAGCCATCTTACAAAGCACGTTTTTCGAAAACCGGCTGATCACGACCTTCGGCCGCCGCTCCGACCAGAGCGGCGACAAGCGGCAGAACCGCGTCTTCCTCAAGCCCAATGGCTACGAATTCGACTACGCGAAAATGGATGGATGGCGCGGCGACTGGGCTATCCGCCAAGGAGATACCACGACGAGCGGCGCCGTGCTCCGGCCGTTCCGCGACTGGAAGTTCATCGAAAATGCCCGCACCGGCTCCGGCTTGACCGCCACGGTGGCTTCCGCGCTGCATGGCCTAGGTCTCTTCTACAATCGCTCCGACAGCTTCCGACCCGCCGGTCCCGCGATCAGCATCCTCCAGACCGAGCTGCCCAATCCCGGTTCGGTCGGCCAAGACTACGGCCTCACCCTCAGCCTCGGCAGCAAATTCCGGCTCCGCGCCAACCACTATACTACGTTGCAGATGAACGCTCGCGCCGGACAGGGAACCAACATCGCAAACCGCCTGCTCCAAGTTGATTTCGATGGCATCGGCGGCGCCCAAGCGTTCGGGCTACAGCGTCAGGCGCGCAACTGGATCACCCAGCGCACCCCCTCGATCACCGCCGCCGCCCGCGAAGCTGAGGTCTACCGCATTCTGGGTATCTCCGCCGAGACGGAAAGTGGGTTCAGGGGCAACACGGTCGCCGACACGACCAACATCGAAGCGCGTGGGGAGGAGTATGAATTGAACTTCAACCCCTCCGACTATTGGACGCTCCGCGCCAATGTCACCCGCTCCGAATCCATCGACGGCGCCCAATCTCCCTACAATACCACTTACCTCAAACAGCGGCTAGCGCAGTGGGAGACCATCATCGATCCGCGCACGGGCGCCAAGTGGCTCGACACCGGTTATGCCGGAGACTTTCCGTCGCCGGGCGCACAAACACCCCGCAATTACGTCAACGACTCGATCACGACGCCGCTCCGGCTCGATGGAGCCACCCAGGGCACCGCGCGTCCGCAGATCCGCGAGTGGCGTTTCAACCTCGCCACGAGCTACAAGGTCGCCGGCCTCAGCCAACACCGCATCCTCCGCAATTTCACCGTCGGCGGCGGCGTGCGTTGGGAGAGCAAGGGCGCCATCGGTTTCTACGGCGTGCCGATCAACGGTGTCATCGAGGCCGCGGAGGAACTCGATCCGAAGCGTCCGATCTGGGACAAGGCGCATGCCTATTTCGACGGCTTCGTGAGTTATCAGGCACGATTCTACGGCGACAAAATTCGCGCCCGCTTCCAGCTCAACGTCCGCAATCTCCAAGAATCCCACGCGCGCCTGCAGGCCGTCGGCGCGTATCCGAACGGCCAGGGCCACACTTTCCGCATCGTGGACCCGCGCGCGTTTGTCTTCACCACGACGTTCGATCTCTGAGAGCAGCCGCGTCGCGAAGTTACGCGTCGGGTGAGCCGCCGGGATCTGCCTGCCGAACGACTTCCGCCATGCATCTGCTGCCATCGTTTTGTCCCCACCCAACCGCTTCGCTGGCGTTCGCCCGCCTGACCAATGAATCACTGGGAAACGAAGGCGGGATCGCTCCGGCCCACATTTCTTCCCCATGACGAATTCGCTCAATCTCCGGCTCTTTCTCCTGACCAGATTGGTGCCGCTTTGCATCTTGGTTTCTTGCTCCATTTGTCGGTCCGCCGAACCCGCCACCGCGGCCCTCGAACCCGGCAGCTTGGCGAAGCGCAAGGCGGTTCTCGAACAACTCCAGCAGCGCCTGCCGCCGGTGCCGGCGTTCAACGAGTTCCTGACGCGCAGCGGCGAACTGCCGCCCGATTTCGACCTGTTGCCGTCGCAGTTCTTCCTCCCCGATCCCCTGAGCTGGGTCGAATTGGGGCGGCGCCAGCAGGCCACCCTAGCCAACTGGCCGGAACGTCGCCAGCAACTCGCCGATCTGATGGAAAAATGGGTGCTCGGCACCGCACCGCCGCCGCCGGGCAATGTCACCGCCGAAATCCTCGAAAAGTCGGCCGTCGATGGCTACGAAGTCTGGAATGTGCGCCTCACCTTCGGGCCGGACCACGCGGCCAAGCTGGGCGTCAAACTTTACCTGCCGAAAAACCGCACGCCGTCGGGAATTTTTCTCTGCGACAGTGAACGGTATCGGGCCTGGGCCGGGAAGGCGATGGAACAGGGTAACTTCGGTTTTGCCGTCCATAATGCCCGCGACGGCAGAGGCGACGAATCGCTGCAATACGACGAACTCTTCGGGAAGCGCGACTGGTCCTCTCTCCGGCGCCGGGGATGGAGCGCCAGCCGCGTGGTGGATTGGTTAATCACCCTGCCGTTCGTCGATCCAAAGCAAATTTACATCGGGGGGCATTCCCGCTCGGGCAAGGTGGCACTGACGGCGGCGGCGTTCGACGAGCGCTTTGCTGGCGTCATCTCATCGAGTTCGGGCACCGCCGGCTCCATTCCTTATCGCTTCTCCGACCAGAATTACTCCGGGGCGTCGGTCGAGCGAATGACGCGCCAGAATCCCGACTGGATAAATCTGCGGACGCGGTTTTTTGCCGGCAACGAAGACAAGCTCCCGGTCGACAGCCATTTTCTCTATGCGCTGATCGCGCCGCGCCCCCTCCTAACGAGCACCGCCACGGAAGACGCGGTGGAAAACACGTGGGCCGTGGAACAGGTCCACCAGTCCATCCAGCCGGTCTACGACATGTGCGGCCAAGGCGCGAACCTGGTCGTGCGCTACCGCCCGGGCGGGCACACGATCACGGGCACTGACACCTTTGCCGCCTACAGCGATTTTCTGCTCAATGCGCGGAGCGGCGTGCAGCCGCTGACGGCATTGTTTCCTTATAAACCGCTGCACCCTTGGAGCTATGAGGATTGGGC
>JBDSGI010000465.1:0-3525 GCA_039919035.1 Opitutaceae bacterium | reverse complement strand
GGAACTCTTGGCCCGGCGGAAAAATTTGGAGGAGTTGCTTGCGGTGCATCGGCCCGACCTGCGCCGGGGCGAGGCGCTCTGGGCGGAATTCGACTCGTGGGATTTTTCGGGCTTGGAGCACGCGACTTATCGCGGCGTGCTCGAAGAGATTGAGACGGTGCAGCGCCGAGTTCGGGGCGGCACCAAGTTTTCGAAGATGTTTCGATATCAGTGCGCGGATTTTTTGTATATCGTGGCGGAGGAAAATATCTTTGCCGAGGCGGAGATTCCGGCGGGCTGGGGCCTGCTGGTGCGTGGCGGGGACGCCCTGCAACTAGCCCGCCCACCGGTCGCGCTTGGGGCGAGCGCGGAGCAACGCGTGCATCTGCTCGAATCCATCGCCCTGGCGGCCACGCGGGCGGCGAATCGTGTGGCTGGCGTCGAGTTGCCGAAGCTTCCCGCGGCTGCCACAAACGATGATACCCGCTGAACCGAAACGAACCGTAGAGTGCGCGGACGCGATCCCGTGGATGCAGACGCGCGGGCGCATCGAGGGCGCCTGCGCCATCACTTCCTTGCCGGATGTGTCCGAAGTGGGTCTCGCGCTACCCGTGTGGCGCGAGTGGTTTCTCAGCGCGGTGGGGCTCGTGATCGAGGCGGTGCCCGAGACGAGCGCGGCGATTTTTTTTCAGAGTGACATCAAGCGCGACGGCGCGTGGGTGGACAAAGGCGCGCTGGTGACCCGCGCCGCCGAGGATGCCGGCGCGAGGATTCTGTTGCACAAGATCGTGTGTCGGCGTCCGCCGGGGATGCTCACGTTTGGGCGCCCCGGATTCACCCACATGATTGCCGTGTCGCGCTCGATGAGGTGTCCGGATGTGCTGACGATCCCGGATGTGATGGTAGACGCGGGAGTGCAAAAATGGGTCAGGGCGATGGGCGTGCGAGCCGCGGCCCACGCGGTGCGCTTTGCGCGCGAGCAGGTGGGCGCGAATATCATCTTCGATCCATTTTGTGGGGTGGGCACGGTGCTGGCGGTGGCGAACGCGCTTGGGCTCGATGCGCTCGGCGTGGAGAAAGCGCGCAAGCGGGCGGAGCAGGCGCGCGCCTTGTCGGTCACGCCCGACGAACTATAACGCGTTCGCCTTCGCACCGGAGGCGCGCGGCTTTACATCGCGCGGTTTCCGGCGACGTTCACCACCATGCCCGCAACAACTCCGCCCAATCCCGCCGAATCCGGTCTCGAGGTGCGCACTCACTTCGTGCGCAATCGCAACGCCATGGTCGCGCGGGCCGACTTCGGGGAAATGTTCGTCGACTACTATCTCCATCTCAGCGCGAACGCCATCAAGGTCGAGCCGGAGCATGATGCGATGTTCAAGCGTGCGCTGGCGGCGTTCACGCTGCATTGCGCGTCGCGGCCGTGGAACGAAATCACAGCTTGGACGATTAACTTTCAGCAGCCGCTGGTGAATTTTTTCCTGACGGGTGACAATGAAACGGGCGCGGTGACCGGCCGGATCTTCGACCAGAATGTGAAAGAGCTGCCGGAAAATATTTTCTACGCCGATGTCGTCCGCGGGCGTGGCGAGAAACGGCGGAGTGCGGTGACCTTTACCGGGTCGGACCCGATCGCGGCGGCGGAGAAATTCTACACGCAAAGCGAGCAGCGGGGGGCGCGTTTTTTCCAGCTGGGTGAGGAGGAGTTTGCCCTCGTAAGCGAACACCCCGACTGCGACCTCGCGTGGTTTCAAGCGCTTACGCCCGACATCGTGCGCGCGCTTGATCAGACTGAGACGCTTTCGCTTTTGGAACGTCGCATCCAGCGCTGGCACTGCGGTTGTAATCAGGCCCGCCTCATGGAGGTGCTCGCGCCGACGATGCGCCAAGATCCCGCGTCCCTCTTCGGCGACGATCCCAAGATCGAGATCCGCTGCCCGCGGTGCGGCGCCCGCCACGCGATCACGCGCGAGGCGATGGAGGCCTTTGTGGCCACGGACAAGGAACCGCCGGGCGCCGGGTGATGGGTTCGCTTGAAATCATCGGCACGGTGCTGGGCGTCATCGGCGTAGTGCTGATGATTCGGCAGAATATCTGGGGCTGGCCCGTCGGGCTCGCGCAGGTGTCGGTGTCGGCGTTAGTTTTTTTTGAGGCTTAGCTCTACTCGGATGTGCTCCTCCAAATTTTATTTTTTGCGATTCAGGGCTACGGCTGGTGGCACTGGGCCGAGCGCGCTCAACGCAAAGGGTCCGAGCTGCCGGTGACGCGACTCGGCGCGCCGGGAATCGCTTTCTGGATCGGAGTGGGTGCCTTGGGCACGGCGGTTTGGGGTGAGTTCATGCGCCGCCACACGGATGCGGCGCTGCCGCACTGGGACGCGTTTATCCTCGTTTTCAGCCTGATTGCGCAATGGCTGCAGGCGCGGAAGCGAATCGAAAACTGGGCCGGCTGGATGGTCGTAAACGTCGTGGCGGTCGGCGTCTATTGGGCCAAGGATCTACGCTTGTATGCCGGGTTGTATGTCGCGTTCTTCGGGCTCGCGATCGCGGGCCAGTTGGCGTGGCGGCGGACGTTGCGGGAGGTAAAAAACCATGGCTGAGATCACGCGCATTGCGATCTTCGGGACGGAGTCGACGGGCAAGACTACTCTGGCGCAGCGGCTGGCGGCGCATTTCACCGAGCCGTGGTCGCGGGAGTTTGTGCGGGAGTTCTGGGAGGCGCACGAAGGCAAAATCGAAGCCCACGATCTGGGCACGATTGCGCTTGGGCAGATGGCTAATGAGGAGCACGCAGCGGCGCGGGCGAAGCGCGTGGCTTTTTGTGACACCGAGCTCATCACGTGCACGCTGTGGAACGACGTATTGTTTCCCGGCGCCTGCCCGGCGTGGGTGCGGGAGGAGGCGGAGGAGCGCGCGCGTGGATTCGCGCTGTATCTCTTGTGCGATGCCGACGTGCCCTTCGCCCCCGATCCGCAGAGGTGTTTTCCCGATGGTGATTCGCGCGAGCGGGCGCGCCGGCTCTGGCGCGAGGCGCTGGTGTCCCGCGGCCTGCCGTTCACGGAGGTCCGCGGCGAATGGGCCGAGCGCGAACGGACGGCGATTGCGGCGGTGGAGGCCGGGCTTGCGCGACGGAGGTGAGCGGCTACCTTCTTTGCATCATGAGCGCCGCCGAAATCATCGAGCTGATTAAAAAGCTGCCGCCAACAGAGAAGGCGGAGGTAATTGCTTTTGCCAAAAGCGATGCGCCTGAAGCCAGTTTGGATGATCGGGCTCCTCGCTACATTTCAAACGAGAAATTCGACGACGTTGCGCCCAAGGTATTTGAGAAACACCACGAATTGCTTCGGCGCCTTGCGCAATGAACAGGGATGGGGCACCGGCTTTTCTTTCACTTGAGCAAGTGCTGAAACTTCATCGCCGGTCACTGGCCGAGCATGGCGGGTTGGATGGTGTCCGCGATGCAGGCGCCATCGAATCGGCCCTCGCCTCGGCGCAAAACAAGTGGTTCTACGCGCGCGGTGATTTGTGGGATATCGCCTCCGCTTAC
>JBDSGI010000464.1:0-7034 GCA_039919035.1 Opitutaceae bacterium | reverse complement strand
AGTCGCGGACGGATCGGGTGGCGGGCACGTTCACAACCCAAAACCTGCCGTTCGCCGCGCACAGCACGATCCAAGGCGGCGCGCTGACGTTCGTGCCGGTGACCGCGCCGCGCGCGTGGCCGGCGTTCATCGATTGCGCATCGGTCCCGATGGACCGCGAGTTCAAGAGCACGACGATGGTCTACTTCATGGCGATCACGACGTTCTCGCGGGAGTGGGACCGCGTGTGGATTGAGGGCGAAGAGTGCGGTTCGTGTGCAACCGCCTGCACGGCCAACACGCCCACGTTCGCCAATCGGAGCCTGGAGTTTCAGCTGGCGCTGGGCATGGGTTCGGACGGATCGGCGGGCTTCCTGCAGGTTGCAGCCAAGTCGCCAACCGGAAATTTAGGCAACCCGGCGACAATGCGCCGCGTGCTGCGCACGGGCGCGACGTCACTCTACGACCAGACGACGATCGCGCTCGGCAATACGCCGCCGGCGAGGCAGATCCTCGCGCCGCAGGTGCTGGCGGACATCGTGCCCCTCGACGCCTACAGCTACGAGATCCGCTGCTATCGCCCGGCGGACAAAGGCACGGCCGGAGTGAACGGCCTCTATGCGCCGCTGGTGGCGCCCTTCGGCGTGACGAAGGTCGAGAACCTTGACCGCAGCGCCACGACATCGAACCGGGTGCGCATCACGGTCACGAACGGCGCCGACGTGGAGCGCGGCGAGTTCACCTACGATGCGGCGGCGCAGGGCTGGACGCTGCGGCATGACCGTCGTGGCGAGACGCGGATCGAATCGCGGAGCTCGACGATCGACAGCGCCGGCCGCCGCATCGAGCTGCACAAATTCCTCGACGGCGCGGGCAACGTGACGCGCGCCGTGCGCAATACTTACCGGACGTTCCCCTGGAACTCCGGGCCCAATGCGCGCAATCCCGAGGAAATGATCGAGTCCGTCGTCGACCCCGACGGCCTGGCGGAAAAGACCGCCTATGCCTATTACTCCGACGCGACGTCGGACGGGTTCAACTACGGCCGGTTGAAATCGCGCGTCGATCCGACCGGCTTCTGGCAGCAATTCGAATACGACGAGGCAGGCCGGGTGGCGAAGACCACCACGCCGTTTGGCCACGCCGCCTTGGGTGCCACGCGCAGCGTGCGCGTGCGCCAGACTACGTTCAGCTTCGACCAGCCGCAGTGGACGGACGTCGAGACGATCGTGCAGGCGGACGGGGCCAGCGTTGAAATCGCGCGCGGTTATCGCAGTTCGAACTCCGGCATCGCGCAGGTAATCGTGTGCCAGACAGCGGGTGCTTCCGCGGCTGCGGCAGAAAATCTGGTGACGACGACGCGCTACATCAATTTCGGCAACTTCTGGGGCAAGGTGCAGATCTTCGTGCGGCCGGATGGGACGGGCTTCATCAACACCTACTCCACCGCCGCGGGCAGAGTGACGACGACCACGTTGGAGGGTGCGTTCAACGCGGCGCGCAACAACATCCTCGCCGGCACGCGCACCGTGACGGTCACCGACGACAAGACCCAAGTCGTGCAGGAATCGAAATTCGACATCGCGACGGGGCTCGCGCTATCGACAAAAGTCGCGAGCCAGTTCGATGCCGACGGGCGCGTCACGCGCCACGACTACAACAATGGCGACAGCGAATTCCTCGCCTACGGCTGCTGCGGATTGGACTACCAGGTCTCGCGCGACGGCGTGCGCACGAGCTACACCTATGACTCGTGGGGCCGGGTGCGGACAAAGACGAGCGGTGGCATCACGGAACGGTATGCCTATGACCGCGAAGGGCGGCGCACCGCCGCCTACCGGATCGGATCGGACGGCACCGAGCTGCCGATCGAGACCAGCGTTTACGACGCGGTCGGCGACGTCGCTTCAGCCACCGCCTTCGGACTGCGGACGACGACCTTCGCGAAATCGTTCGATGGCGCGGGCCGCCTGGTGAAAACGACGACGTTGGCCGACGGCGGCACGCGCGTCGCGACCTATGCGCGCGATGGCTCGCTCGTTGCGGTGGGCGGAACGGCACTGGCGCCGACGGCCTACGAATATGGCGTCGATGCGGCGGGCACATTTACAAGGGAGATTCGTCTCGGGTCCGCCGGCGAGCAGACGGAGTGGATCAAATCCTACCTCGATTTCGCCGGTCGGAACTACAAGTCGGTGTTTCCCGACGGCGCGACGGAGCAGAACTATTTCAACGGCCTCGGCCAGCTTGTCCGGCGGGTGGATGCCGACGGCGTGAGCACGGTGTTTGCCTACGACAGCCTGGGGCGGCCCGAATACGCTGCGGTCGATCTCAATCGCAACGGCGCGATCGATCAGGGCGGCACCGATCGGATCACGCGCACGAGGCGAGAGGTCGCGAGTGCGCACGGCACCGTGGTGGATCGCACCACGACGAGCGTCTGGACAACGGACAACGCGACGACGGCGCCAGACGTGGCGGTGGTCGAAACCACCTTCGACGGCCGCAACGTCTGGCAGACGGTCCTCGGCCTGACGACCCAAGTGCAGGTGACCGTCGACGGAGCGGGCGGCCGCACGGAGACGACGACCGCGCCGGACGGCACGACGGTCACACGGCGCTTCGAGTTCGACCGGCTGGTTTCAGTGCTAAACGCGCGCACCGGCCTGGGCACGCTGGCGTCGACGACCATCGCCTACGATCCGCACGGCCGTGTGCAGACCACGACCGACAGCCGCACCGGCGCGACGACGTTTACCTACTACAGTGACGACCAGGTGCAGACCGCGACCAGCCCGGATCCCGATCTGGCGCGCTCGGGCGCGGGGTTTGACGCGCAAGTCACGCGATACACCTACGACGCGATGGGCCGGGTGGGCACGGTCACGGGGCCCGATGGCGGCGTCACCACGACCACGTATTACCCGACCGGCCAGCCGAAGCGGACGTCGGGCGCACGGACTTTCCCGTCCGAATACAGATACGATGCGCAAGGCCGCGTGAAAACGCTCACCACGTGGCAGAATTTTTCGAGCGACGCCGGCAAGGCCGTCACGACCTGGAATTATGATGCCCAGCGCGGCTGGCTGGCCACGAAGCTCCATGCCGACGGCGTCGGAACCGCCTACGCTTACACCGCGGCCGGACGCTTGAAGACCCGCACCTGGGCGCGCGGCGTGGTCACGACCTTTGGCTACGACGCGGCGGGCGCGAATTATTCTACCACGTATTCGGACGGCACGCCCACGGTGACGCTGACGTTTGACCGACTCGGCCGAGTGGCGACCAAATCGGATGGCACGGGCGCCTGCGCTTACACCTACAACGGGACGTCCGCCCAGGTCTCCGGCGAAGCGCACGGCGCGGGACTGCTCGCCGGATTCGCGCTCAATCGCACCTTCGACGCCCTGCAGCGGCTGAGCACGATCGCGGCGCTGGCGGGACCGGCCACGTTGAGCCAGACGACGTTTGGCTATGACACCGCCTCGCGGCTGCAGCAGGTCACGACCGGATCGCTGACCGCCACCTACGGTTACGGGGCGAACTCGCCGCTCGTGGAGTCGCTCACGCTCGCGACCGCCGGAAGCACGCGGCTGACGACGACGAAGAGCTACGATCGGCTCAACCGCCTGATCTCGCTCACGCACAGCCCGTCGGGCGGCGCGGCGCTGTCCTACAGCCACGCGCATGACCAGGGCGGGCAGCGCGTGCAGACGACGCGCGAAGACGGCACCGCCTGGCGTTACGGCTACGATGCGCTCGGTCAGGTGACGTCCGCGCAGCATCGGCTGGCGGACGCCACGCCGATGCTCGGGCAGGACTTCGCCTACGAGTTCGACGACATCGGCAATCGCAAGCGCGCGACCACGAACGGCCACACTTCGTCCTATGTGGCGAATGCCGTGAACCAATACGTGCAACGGAGCGTCCCCGGCTTGATCGACGTCACGGGTTCCGCAGCGAGCACCGCGACGGTAACGGCAAATCTCCAACCGACCCAGCGACAGGGGGAGACGTTCTTCCGCGCGGTGCCGGTCGACAATTCGACCGCGGCGCAGAATCCCGCCATCGCGATCGTCGGCGTGAAAAACAACGTCGGCTCGAACGGCGAGTCCGTGCTCGCGACGGAAACGCGCACGGCGTTCCTCCCGCGCAATCCCGAGGCGTTCACATACGATCCGGACGGCAACCTCACGGGCGACGGCCGCTGGACATATGTCTGGGACGCGGAAAACCGGCTGATCGCCATGGAAACCCACCCGGCCGTGGCGACCATTCTGCCGGCGCTGAAGCGGCGGCTGGAATTCGCCTACGACCTCTACGGGCGCCGGATTCGCAAGGTGGTGCAAAATGGAACCGTCACGGGCTACGTCATGGCGCAGGACCGGCGCTTTGTCTACGACGGGTGGAATCTCCAGGCGGAGGTCGACGCGCTGAGCGCCAACGCGGTGGTGCGGAACTATTGCTGGGGGCTGGACCTGAGCGGGAGTGTGCAAGGCGCGGGCGGGGTGGGCGGATTGCTCGGCCTCACGGTCGCGGCCTCCTCGTCGTATGCCGTCGCCCACGACGGCAATGGCAACGTCGTCGCCCTAGTGAACCAGGCGGACGGCACGCGTGCCGCCAGTTACGAATACGGCGTGTTTGGCGAACTCCTCCGCGCGGACGGTTCCGCCGCGGACGCGAACCCCTTCGGCTTCTCGACGAAATACACCGATGCGGAGAGCGGGTTGGTTTACTACGGCTACAGATATTATCAGCCACAAACGGGGCGCTGGCCATCTAGGGATCCGATTGAGGAAGAGGGCGGGGTGAATTTGTATGGGTTCGTGGACAATGATCCAATCAGCTCCGTCGATACACTTGGCTTGGTGCTTTACGCCGTCGGCGGAACGGATTCGGCTACCGATAATGCAAACCTCAATAATCGAACTAACGTCCGCCGCTTCCATGACGATTTCGTTGGACCAGGCCAAAAGCTTTATCGGGATGGCCCTGGTGCAGCTATGGGTGGCATAGTATTTGGAAGAGGAACGTCCAATCTGGAGGATGTTGGCTACCGATTCATCTGCGCAGAACTTGTCAAGCAAAAGCGAGAGCAACCTTGGCTTGCTGACCCAGTTTATTTGATTGGTCACAGCCGTGGTGGGCTGGCGGTAATGGGAGTAGCAGAAAAGCTCAAAAAAGGATGTCCTTGTGCCGACAATAAGCCCGAAATCAAGGGACCTATTCCCGTTCAATTTATGGGACTGTATGATGCCGTTTCCATGAACATGGGTCATCCCTCCGGCCCCATCTCGGACAATGTCAGCTTTGCGGCACACGGTATACGTGACTCAGCCACAGGTTCGCGAGGCAACTGGGGAAATACAGGGGAATCTGGCGCGCAACTATTGATAACAAAGCGCTTTTATGGAAATCACAGCGCAATGGGTGGAGACCCTTCGCACGGCGACAAGATCGACTCTATCGGACTGAAGCAAAACATCGTGGCTGCTCGAGAAATTGACGTGTTCATTAGGTCAAATGCCAGGAGGAATGGAGCTCTGCTAAATGGAAAATAATTCGCTCATACGTTCTCAGCATCGGGATCGGATTCAGCACCTGATGCGTGCAGTTTCGATTGTTTGTGTGATCCTTGGCGGCATTGCAGGGGCTTTAGCACTCATCACGATATTTATACCGTCTTGGTTTTATGAGACCGGAGATGAACACATGGCGTGGGCGATCCGGGTTTTTGGCGGTGGCCTTGGTGCAACCGTTATTGGTTGCCTTGCGGGTTTATTCTCCGGGCGTAGCAGATGGTTATTGATGTGCCTGAATCTTCTTTTCCTGCTGCTATGGGTGCTGTCCGAGGTGTTGAGGGTGAATCTAACCTCTGCGCCATGAACCTAAGTGATCGGACGCTCAATCAGTCGCTCATCCGTCGAGCTAATTCAGTGCAGTCGATGATTTAGTCATTCAGGTCCAGCCTCTTACAAAGCCATGCGTAGCCCGCGTTCGCCAGTATCATCCTTAATGAACTCAAGTGGTTCATGTCGCGCCAACCTCAGCACATTCACTGCAATTGTCTGTTCCGGTCGGTTCGTCGCTTATCATGTCTAAACAAGCCTTTCTTGCGCGTTTGACCCCGAGGGCCGGAAAAAGGCGCTAGGAATGAACAATGCCTGTCGTGCGACCGAATCGGCGAAGCTGCCGGCTTGAACACCACGTTTTATGAACCCTCATCCCAACAGTCCCGGTTTCGGCGCGGCGGTCGTTTTCTCGCTCACGCTACTCATTCTTCCGGTCTGCGCTGCCCCCGTGCGGCCGGACCGCATCAAGGCGAAGCATCAGCAGATCGAGGCCACGCTGGTGCCCGCGGCGCCCATCCCAAACACTTGGTTACAGGAAAGACTGCAGGCCGCGCAGGTGGTGCGCGAATTTGAGGAGGCTTGGACGGCGCTGCTCGCCGAGGAACCACCGGTTGAAAATGTCCCGGGCAAGAAGAACGGCGCGGAGCGCAAGCGCGAGCGCGACGACCTAGTAGAGCGGCGCGATGTCTTTCTCGCGTGCTTCGCGAAAGACAAGGCGCACGAGCTCTACCGCTTCAATGGCGGCCCGGGAAAGCCCTACGGCTACGTCATCTTCAAGCAGGGCCAGTCGCTCTACCAGTATCAGCTCGGCGTGAACGCGGCCCCGTAACCTTGCCCAAATGCGAGCGCGCGAGACGTGGCTTCGATTCGGGTGGTGGGCCTGCGTGCTCGCCGGCACCGGGGCGTTGCGCGGGGAATTGCGCTGGTCCGAGACCATCATTGAGCGGCCCGCCCGAGCGGGCGACGAAGTCATCGAGGCGGTTTTCCGCTTTTGGAATACAGGAACCCGGCCGGCCACGCTGGGTCCGGTCGAATCCAGTTGCGGCTGCACGACTGCCACCGCCGCGAAGGACACCTATGCGCCCGGGGAAACCGGCGAGGTTCGGGTGCGGTTCGACTTGCGCCAACGGACCGGGCGCCAGGAGAAAACACTCCTTGTCCGCACCGTCGAAGAGCCGACCGTCACGGTTACGCTCACGCTTC
>JBDSGI010000463.1:0-3004 GCA_039919035.1 Opitutaceae bacterium | reverse complement strand
ACTACGAGCGCGTCGCGTGGCGCAACACCGCCCGCTTTTTCAATGCCACGATCTAACCCGCGCGTTTCGCACCGATCACATTTTCAACCGCACCTCATTCACTCATGAAATCCACGCTCTCCCGTCGTAAATTCCTCGGCACCGCGACCGCCGCTGGGGCCTCACTTGCTCTCGCCCGCGTGTCGGTCTCCGGTGCCACGACGCCGAGCTCGGCGCCGGCCACCACTCCGGCGGCCAACGTTCCCATCGGCTCAGCCTGGCCCATCTCCGACCGACGTGACGAGGAGGCGCTCATCAGCGTGTTGCGTTCTGGACGCTGGGGTCGCACGGGTGCCGGCGGCGGCGCTCGCGTGAAGGAGTTCGAAGAGATTTTCGCCAAGCGCATGGTCGCCAAATTTTGCGTCGCGACCTCGTCCGGCACGACGGCACTGCTCAGCACCTTGGGCGCGCTGAACATCGGCCCGGGAGACGAGGTGATCATTCCGCCTTACACGTTTGTCGCTACCTTCAACGCCGTCACCGCGAGTTTCGCTCTGCCCGTCTTCGCCGACATTGCACCCGACACGTTCGAAATCGATGCGAAGAAAATCGCCGCCGCGATCACCCCGGCCACGCGTCTCCTTCTGCCGCCGCACATCGCGGGCTCGACGCCCGAACTGGATGAGATCGCCGAGTTGGCCGAGACTCGCGGGATCGCACTGATCGAGGATGCCTGCCAGGCGCTCACGGCCGAGTGGCGCGGCAGGCCCGTGGGCACCCGGGGCATCGCCGGCTGTTTCAGTTTTCAGGCGAGCAAAAACCTCACGTCGGGCGAAGGCGGCGCCGTGCTCACCAACGACGAGACGTTCGCGAATCAGGTGTTCAACTTCCACACGCCCGGGGCGCCGCGGCCCGCCCCCGGTCATGGTCGCGCGGCCAATTTCCGCCTCACGGAATTTCAAGCCGGCCTGCTCCTCTCGCAGTATTCGCGGTTCGATGCGCAGCAAACAGCGCGCACGGAAAACGCCACTTATCTTGCGACGATGCTGCAAAAGACTCCCGGCATCTCGCCCGCCAAGCTTGCGAGCGGCTGCAACCGCAGCGGCTGGCACCTTTTCATGCTGCGTTACGATGCGAAGCAATTCGCCGGTCTAACGCGCGCCAAGTTCATGGCCGCTCTCGCGAAACAGGGCGTCGTGGCGAGCGGCGGCTACGCGAGCCTGATCCGCGCGCCGCACGTGCGCGCGCTCGCGACGAATCCGCACTACATCCGGATTTACGGGAAAGACACGATGGCGCGGTGGCTGGAGCGCCATCCCTGCCCCGAAACCGATCGGCTCGCCGAGGAAGGTGTCTGGTTTGCTCAGACCACCTTGCTCGCGCCCCGCACGGCAATGGAGCGCATCGCGGAGGCCGTGGCGAATATCCAGCGCAACGCCGGCGAACTCGCGCGGTCCTAAGCCGCGCGCGGCCGCGGATTGTTCGCCGGACTCAAGCCAGCCACCGCGGGATTGCCGCCGTCATGAGTTCGTCGATCGATTCGTCGCAGAACGCGCAATCCACCTCATACCCGCCGGCGGGGTATGCCTCGCGTGTCAGCATAGACCAAAGTCAGTCGGCAGGTCAGTTCAAAAACTCAAAACAGGAGACCCTACATGCATTACGTTTCAGATACGTCTCCTCCTAAAGAGGTTCGTTTTACCATTATGACGACAACAACGATTAGAGTTCTTGCGTGGGCTGCCGTGCTGTTCATCGCAAATTCCGCGATGGGTTCAGACGCGCTTGGGTGGCAGGCCGGTGTGGCGCGCAAGGCGATTACGCCGCAGATCCCGCTTTGGATGACCGGTTATGCGGTGCGTGATCGTCCGGCGGAGGGGAAGGCGCAAGAGTTGTGGGTGAAGGCGCTCGCTTTGGAAGATGAGACCGGGAACCGCGCGGTGCTTATCACGGCCGATTTGTGTGGCGTGACCCGGGCGATGACCGACCGAGTGGCGGGTGAATTGGTGAAACGTTTCGCCAGCGCGCGCGCGGCGGTGATGATCAACGCGTCGCACACGCATTGTGGTCCGGCGCTCGATGGTTGGGCGCCAGGCATGCGTGTTGCCACCGCCGAGGAGGAGCGGGCCACGGCGGACTACACGCAGCGCGTGACATCGAAGATGATTGAGGCGGCGGCGGAGGCGTGGGGGTCGATGCGCCCGGCGTCGTTGGGAGCGAGCCATGGCATGGCGACGTTTGGGATGAATCGCCGCAAGAACACCGAGAAGGACGCACCTGCGCGGATCGCGGCCGGGACGTTGCAGGGCCCAGTCGACCACGACGTGCCGGTGCTCGCCGTGCGCGACGGGGAGGGGAAAATTGTGGCGTTGCTGGCGTCGTATGCGTGCCACAACACGACGCTCAGTTCCTACCAGTGGCACGGTGATTACGCCGGGTGCGCGATGGCGGAATTGGAAAAACGGCACGCGGGCGCGACGGCGCTGTTCGTCGCGGGCTGCGGCGGGAACATCAATCCGTTTCCGCGGGGAAAGCTCGAGCAGGCGGAGTTGCACGGGCGCGAGCTGGCCGACGCTGTGGACCTCGCTTTGAGTGGCGTGCAGCAGGCGGTGCGCGGGGAACTGTCAGTCGCAATGAGCGACGTGACGCTGAGTTTCGAGAAAGCGCCAACGGCCGAGGAAATCCGGGCGGCCGCAGCAGCGGACGATCCCAAAAAATCCGCCGTGGTGAAACAGATGGATGCCGCGTGGGCGAAGGCGATGAACGCCGAAGTCGCGCGCGGTGGAATCAGGTTGGAGTATTCGTATCCCGTGCAGGCGTGGCGGCTTGGAGAGATTACGTGGCTCGCGCTCGGCGGGGAAGCGGTGGTGGATTACGCGCTCAGATTGAAGAGCGAGATTGGAAACAATTTATGGGTATTTGGCTATTCGAACGACGTGATGTGCTACATCCCGTCGGAGTCGGTGCTCGCTGAGGGCGGCTACGAGGGGAAGACATCGATGGTGCCGTATGGGCGGCCGAGTGC
>JBDSGI010000462.1:0-4341 GCA_039919035.1 Opitutaceae bacterium | reverse complement strand
TGACCCACGTGATGAACATGTCGCGCGGGCGCGACTATGCGCTCAAGGGCGAGGGCGTGCTCGGGCCTATCCGCGACGTGCATGTTTACCAAATGGGCGGCGCCGGGCCGCAAGCGGAGCTGCACGTGGTGGTGGAGCCGGGAGCGAAGCCGGCGACTCCGGGTGCCGGTGGCGTGCATCATGTGGCCTTTCGCACCCCGACAACCGAGAGCTACGAGGCGTGGGCGCAGCGGTTGGTGGAGACCGGGATGCGCTCCAGTGGGCCGGTCGATCGCTACTATTTTCGGAGCCTCTATTTTCGCGAGCCCAACGGCGTGCTCTTCGAGATCGCGACCGATGGGCCCGGCTTCGGCGCCGACGAGCCGATGGGCGCGCTCGGGGAGCGGTTGGCGCTGCCACCCTTCTTGGAGCCGCGCCGCGCCGAGATTGAGCGCGGGCTCAAGCCGCTCGTGACAAGTTGACGTGCGGTTGGGGGGCGGGCGCCCTCACCCCGCCGGGTGGCTCACTCCGCGGGCACGAGCCGCGCGATTCGGCCGGGCGCGTTGAGCGCGACGTAGATCAAGCCGTCTGGACCGATTACGGCGTGGCGCACGCGGCCTTGGTCGGCGAAGACCGCCTCCTGATGCGTTACGGTGTCACCCTCGGTTGCGATCCGGCGGAGCTGCCGGCCGAACAGGCAGCAAACGAAGAGATTGTTTTTCCAGCCGGGATAGCGGTCGCCGGTGTAGAAGAGGATGCCGGAGGGCGCGACGGTGGGGGACCAGTAAACGATGGGCTGCTCCGCGCCGGCGTGGGAGGTGCCGCCGATTTTTTCCGAGAACTGCACCTGGCCCCAGGAAGCGAGCGGCCAGCCGTAGTTTTTTCCCGGTTCGATGCGATTCAGCTCGTCGCCGTTGCGCGGGCCGTGCTCGGTGGCCCAGAGCTTGCCGGTGACGGGATGAAATTGCAGGCCCTGCACGTGGCGGTGGCCGTAGCTCCACACCGAGGGCCATGCACCGGCTGTCTTCACGAAAGGGTTGTCGGCGGGCGTGGAGCCGTCGGCGTTGATGCGGTGGATTTTTCCCAGCGGACTGGAAAGATCCTGGGCGTCGGTGGACTTGCCGCGTTCGCCAATCGCGAAGAAGAGCCGGCCGCCTTTGTCCCAGAGGAAACGGCAGCCATAGTGACTCGTGTCGCGGAAATAGAATTTCTGCGGCGCGCGGAAGATGAGTTCTTGATCGACCCACGCGCCGTCGCGCACGCGACCGCGCACGATCACCGTCATGCTGGTGGCGCGGTCCTCGCCATTCTCGGTGTAGGCGAGGTAGAGCCACCCGTTTTTCGCGTAGTCGGGATGCGCGATGAGATCGAGGTAACCGCCGTCCTGCCGCACGAAGGCCGTGGGCGTGCCGCGGATGGGATCTGGCGCGAGTTTTCCATCCTTCGCGATCGAACGGATGACGCCGATCCGATCGCTCACGAGCATCGAGCCGTCGGGCAGGAAGGCCATGCCCCAAGGTAGCTCTAAACCTTCGGTGAAGGTCTCAAGCCGGAAGGTCTGCCGCTCGGACTTGAATGTGACGCTCGCGGGTATCCCGCCGGGCTTCAGGATTTTTCCGAAGGCGTAGTCCCGTGCCTGGCGCCGCAGATGGGCGAGCATCGCCGTCTGCTCCTCATTGCTGAGCACGCTCGCATAACCGACCATGCCGGCTTGCGGGAACCCCTCGCGGATCGCGCGCAAAATGCTGGCGTCGTCGTTGCCGTGCTTGAGCGTATTGGTGAGGAGATTCGGCGCGGTGCCACCGGTGAGATTGTTGCCGTGGCAACCGGCGCAGAGGGTCGTGGCGAGCGTCGCGGGATCGCGGGGCTCGGCGGCAGGGAGGGCGGACACGGCGAACGTGAGCGCGAGGCTGCCGACGAGAAGGGGACGAAGCGGAAGCGAGAACATGGGGAATTCAGATGTAAGGGTCACGCAACCCGCGGTTCAAATCCCATTTCGCGGGGGGTGAAACTTGGCCGGGCGCGCGCGGTGCCAATATGGCAATCCCTTTACAGCCCGGGCGCTTGAAAAACAGAGGTGGGCTCCATCCACTTCGGGACCGCATGACTCCCTTTTCGACCTTGGTCGTCGACGACGAGCAGACCATCTGCACCTTGCTCCAACGATGGCTGACAGAAGCTGGCTGGACCGCCGTCACCGCGAGCAGCGGCCTTGACGCCTGTGTGATGATGAAACGCCAGCCGTTCGATTTGGTGATCACCGACGTGCTCATGCCCGACGGCGACGGCCTCGACCTGATCAACGAGTTGAAAAAAGTGCAGCCCGAGGCGCGCATCCTCGCGATGTCCGGGGGCGGGCGCTACATTGAAGGCGACGACTACCTGAAGCTCGCTCGCGGGATCGGCGCCCATGCGGCCGTGATGAAGCCTTTCGATCGGAAACAACTTCAGGCCGCGATCGATTTGGCGCTCGTCGCCGAGCCGGCGCGGGCTTGGTAGGCCGGCCGCCGGCCTGGCGCCGCGATCTAAAACCGGTCAGCGCCGACCCGGTATCAGCGAATCGGCGAGCATTGTTTCGAGTTGTTCGCGAATCGCCGCCATCAGCGGGTCGCCTTCCATGCCCCGCGCACGCTCGGGTGAGACCTCGATGGCCGGCCCGATTTTCAGCACGGCGCGCAGTGGCGCGTGCACGCGCACACGATCCGTCATGTCTTCTTCGAAGCGTTCGATCGTCTCCAGAATCCGCTCGGGCGTGGGATCGGCGCCGAGGTAATCGGGCGGATAACACGAGAGCTGCTGCGCGAGGTAGAGATCGGCGAGGTGCCGCCACCGGCGTTGGAGCTCTTGCTCCGGCAGCATGCCCGCAGCCATCTCGGGCACGATGGCGGTGCGCAGCAGCTTCACGCGGCCCACGATTTCCTTTTCGCGCCGTCCCTTCACCCATTCGGTCTCCAGCGGCACCAGCAGTCGATCAATCAACCGGGCCAGTCGCTCGTCGATCGGACCGGTCTGGGCGGAGCCGAAATGCTCGATTTCTTTCAGCGCGAGGAGCGCCCCGCCAATCTTCGCGATGCGGTCACGCAGCGGGAGTTCATCCTGCGTGCGCCACGTGAGCCGATGTTCGATGTCGCGGAGGACGGTCGCGGCGGTGGCCGCGATGTCGCCGTCGAACAAGTAGCGGATGGCGACGGGATGGACGACGACCTTGCCCGGCGGGTTTAGCGCCGCGCGTAGCTTGGCCGCGCCCCGCGCCATCAGCGCGGTCCCCTCCATGAGGTGGTTGAGCCGATCATTGTGCCGCGAGATCACGCCTTCCGGAAAAATCACGAGTGGCCGGCGGGCCTCGGCGGTGAGTTGCATTGCGGTCTTCAACGCCTCGCGATCCGTGCCCTCGCGATAGATGCTGAAGACACCGAGTCGCGGCAGCAGAAAACGCTGCAGCCGGTTTTGCATGAAGACATGCCAGCTCGCGATGATGTGCAGCGGGCGCCCCACCTCGTAGGAAAGCGCGCCGAGAATCATCGGATCACAGGGCCGGCAGTGGTTGGGCGTGAGCATCACTCCGTGGCCCGCGTCGAGCGACGCCCGCAGGCGCTCCACCCCGCGGCACTCGACACCGACGATGCCAGCGCTACGGCGCAGATAGGAGGAAAGATACCCGCGAAACAGCCGCCACCAAAATGTCCCGCCGCGCGGCGGCACGAAGCGGTAGGGTTTCGCGATGACGACGTCTTGCACCGGGACGCGACGCTGGCGCGACGCATCGGCAGGTCAAGCGGGCGCGGGGCAGGCGGCCCGCGTGGGATGTGTAACGGGGTTGTTACCAAGCCGGCGTCGCAGAGCGGCGGCGGTCGCACGTGATCAGCTTCGTCGAGCTTCCCCTCGGCAGCGCGCCGGTGCGAATCCCCTTACCCTCCCCTATGCCCTTGCTCAGGCCATTTATTTGTTCCGCCGCGATCGCGCTTTTAGCTTCGGCTGCGCTTCCCGCCGCCGAATCCAGCGCCCGCGATCTCTACAAGAAGAACTGCGTCGATTGTCACGGGGCCGACGGACGCAGCCAGACGCGCCTCGGCCGCAAGTCCGGCGCGAAAAACCTGACGGATTCAGCCGGCGTCGGGAAGCTGACCGACGACGAGGTCTTTGCGACGATCAAGGCGGGCCGCAAAAACAAGAAAGGCGAGGAAACGATGGAGGCTTTTGGCGATCGTCTCGCCGACGAGCAGATCAAGGCGCTCGTCGCCTATGTGCGCAGCTTTGCGAAGTAGCTTCGTCGTGTTCCCACCCTAAAACTCTCGCCATGCTCTCCGCGCTGCGTCGCTCCAAAAATCTCCTGCTCGTCGGCGCCCTCGCCGCATGGGCGGT
>JBDSGI010000461.1:0-4352 GCA_039919035.1 Opitutaceae bacterium | reverse complement strand
AGGTTCTGCATCGTTTCGCGCACCGTCGGCACGTAATCCTCGGGCAGCGCGCGCGAATCGGTGCGGGGGTAGGTGATCATCTTGTGGCGCTCGTAAAGCGCCTGCGCGATCTGGAGCGTGCGGCGCGCGGGGAGGCCGTAGCGGTTGTTGGCCTCGCGCTGCAGCGTGGTGAGGTCGTAGAGGCGGGGCGCGGCCTGCGTGCTGCCCTTTTTCTCCTCGGTGACTTTCGCGAGCGGCTGGCCCTGACACGCGGCGAGCACGCCCTCAGCCACAGCCTTTTCCCAAATGCGGTCGATGCGATCGTGTTCGTCGCCCTCGGCCTTCTTGAAATTGGCGCGCTGATAGACGCCCTCGTATTTGCCCTTCGCAACTTCAAAGGTCGCAGTCACGCGCCAATAGTCGCGCGGCTTGAAATTCCGAATCTCCAGCTCGCGGGCATACACGATCGCGAGGGTGGGCGTCTGCACGCGGCCGACCGAGGCGACGTTGCCCGCGCGCGAGCCGAACATCCGCTTGGTGAGCGCGCGCGTGCCGTTGATGCCGATGAGCCAGTCACTCTCGCTGCGGCAGCGCGCGGCGTCCTCCAGGCCCTTCATCTTCGCGCCCTCGCGGAGATTCTTGAACGCCTCCTGTATACCGCCTGTCGTCATCGTCTGCATCCACGCACGCTTCACGGGGAGCTTGGCCTTCGTGAGCTGGTAGAGATAGGCGAAAATGAGTTCGCCCTCGCGCCCGGCGTCACAGGCGTTGATGACCTGATCGATGTCCTTGCGGGCGAGAAGTTTTTTCAGCGCGCCGAATCTTTCCTTGGAGGACTCGATGGGCTTGAGCCCGAATTTCTCCGGCACGATAGGCAGAGTTTCGAGGCGCCAGAAGCCGTATTTCTTCTTGTCGATGTCCTCCGGCATCTCGAGTTCCACAAGGTGGCCGAGCGCGTAGGAGATGACATATTCGTTGTTCTCGTAGTGGTCGCCGGACTTGGGAACTTTGCCGAGCGAGCGCGCAAGATCGGCCGCAACGGAGGGCTTCTCGGCGATGACGAGTGACTTCATGTAGGCGCGAGCGGTTACGCAGCGCGCCGGTGAAGTGCAAGGAATAGTTTTTTTCTACGACCGTATTACATGACGCGGCCGGCGGCAGCTGTCGCCGGCAAAGCGTGATTGCCAGTGGCGCGGCAATTCGGCACTCACCAACCGCGCGTTGTCTTTTTTAGAAAACAAAAAAATCCCCATGAACTACTCCCGAATTCTCGCCCTTTTTCGTCTCGCGATTGTGATCGCAGGCGCCGTGGCGCCCATGGCCATGCAGGCGGCGGCCGCGACTCCGCCCAACATCCTCTTCGCCATCGCCGACGACTGGGGCGCCCATGCCGGCGCCTACGGGACGAAATGGGTGCGCACGCCGAACTTCGATCGCGTGGCGCGCGACGGCATTCTCTTTAAGAACGCCTACACGCCGAACGCCAAGTGCGCGCCGTCGCGCGCGTGCATTCTAACCGGGCGGAATTCCTGGCAGCTCAAGGAGGCGGCGAATCACATCCCCTATTTTCCCGCCGAGTTCAAAGGCTGGGGCGAGGCGCTCGCGGAAAACGGCTGGTTTGTGGGCCATACCATGAAAGGCTGGGGCCCCGGTGTCGCGAATGACGCGGACGGCAAACCGCGCGCGATGACGGGCAAGGCCTTCAATGCCCGCCGCGCTACGCCGCCCGCCACGGGCATCAACGACTCTGACTACGCGGCGAACTTTGATGATTTCCTCGCCGCCGCCACACCCGGCCAGCCGTGGGCTTTTTGGTATGGCGCGATCGAGCCGCACCGCGGCTACGAATTTGGCTCGGGGGTGAAAAAGGGCGGCCACACCCTCGACGAGATCGATCGCGTGCCGGCGTTTTGGCCGGACAACGAAACCGTGCGGAACGACCTGCTCGACTACGCCTTCGAGGTGGAGCACTTCGACCGTCATCTCGGCCGGATGCTCGCGGCGCTCGAAAAGCGTGGGCTGTTGGAAAACACGCTCGTCGTAGTGACCTCGGATCACGGGATGCCGTTTCCGCGCGGCAAGGGCAGCGCCTACGAATTGTCGAATCACGTGCCGCTGGCCATGATGTGGGCCGGCGGGATTGCGGGTCGAAGCCGCGTGGTGGATGACTACGTGAGCTTCATCGATCTCGCGCCGACGTTTGCCGAGGTCGCCGGTCTGCCGTGGGCAAAGCTGGGGATGGCGGAGTCGCCCGGCCGGAGCCTCATGGATATTTTTCGGGCCAACCAATCCGGCCAAATCAATCCCGCGCGCGATCACGTGCTGATTGGGATGGAGCGCCACGACATCGGGCGGCCGGGTGATGTTGGTTACCCAATTCGCGGCATCGTGAAGAATCGCCAGCTTTACCTAGAGAATTTCGAGCCCACGCGCTGGCCGGCCTGCAACCCCGAGACCGGTTACCTCAACGTCGATGCCGGGCCGACCAAATCGTATATTCTCGCGGCCCGGCGCCTGACCGGCAGCGATCCGTTTTGGACGCTCTGCTTCGGGCGGCGGCCTGGCGTCGAATTCTACGATCTCGAGGCTGATCCGGACTGCGTGAAGAATCTCGCCGCGAAGCCGGAGGCCGAGCGGCAACGCGACGCGCTCAAGACCGCGATGTATGCTGAGCTGAAGGCGCAGGGCGACCCGCGGATGTTTGGGCAGGGCGAAGTCTTCGATCGCTATCTCCACGCGAATCCGGCGAACACAAATTTCTACGAGCGTTACATGAAAGGAGAGAAAATCCGCGCCGGCTGGGTGCTCGATTCGGATTTCGAGAAAGCGCCGCTGGATTGAGGCACAGGCGCCGCGCGTGCGGCACGCCAATGTTGGGCTCGCCAGTGCGGGGGAGACGGGTTTGTTGGGAGTTATCATGTTGCTTAAACTGCCCCCAGTTGGATGCGGTGCCCGCGTCTGGCTACTTTCGCTGTCGGCCGGCCTCGCGCTCAAAGTCGATTGCGCGGCGGCGCAGCAGGCTACGGGCATCAAGCTCACCGAGCCCACCGCGACGACTATAACGGTTTGGACCCGCACCACACGCGACGCGGAGCGAGTGCCTGACGATGGGCCGCTACCGATCACCAAGATTTTCGACCGCACCACCGGTGCCCCGCTCCGGCTCCGCGACAACGCCGCTTATCCCAACGGTCGCATCGAGATTTCGTTTTCGCCGGGAATTGACTATGGGTCGATCCGGGGTGCGGCCATTGGTGCGCCCGGCCAGACCCGCGTGCGCTATCGCGCGGCTGGCCAGGCGGAGTGGGCCGCCACCGCGTGGCGCGACACCGACGCGGCGAAGGATTTCACGACCACGTTTGTTCTCAACGGCCTCGCGTCGCGCACGCGTTACGAAGTTGCGGTCGAGGCTCGGGCCACGGCGAACGGTCCCGTGACGAGCACGACGAACGGTGGTTTTGTCACCTCGCCCGCCGGCGAGGCGAGCGCGGCGGTGTCGTTTTGCGTGATGAGCTGCCAGCAATACGAAGACCGCGATCGGCCCGACGGCTTGGCGATTTATCCGTCGATGCTGGCGTTGCGGCCGGACTTTTTCGTCAACACGGGCGACGCCGTTTATTATGACCACGGCCCGGTATTTGCCCTCAACGAACCGCTCGCGCGCTACCACTGGGCGCGGATGTATGGCTTTCCGACCCTGCGCGATTTTCACCGCGCCGTGGGCAGCTACTTCATGAAGGACGACCACGACGTGCTCGCGAACGACTGTGAGCCGGGCTCGCGCTCGGGGGATCTTACCTTTGAGGACGGGCTGCGCATTTTTCACGAGCAGACGGCGTTGCCGGCGTCGGACTATCGGACCGTGCGCTGGGGCAAGCATCTTCAGGTCTGGCTGGTTGAGGGCCGCGACTTCCGGACCCAGCGCAGCAAGGACGGAAAACAAGCGGCGACGATCTGGGGTTCTCCTCAAATCGCCTGGCTCGAGAAATCGCTCGACGAATCGGACGCGACTTTCCGCGTGCTCATCACCGCAACGCCCATCGTCGGGCCGGACCGACCGCAAAAGGACGACAACTACTCGAATCCCGGTTTCGCTGAAGAAGGCGAAAAAATTCGGGCGATGCTCGGCCGGCATGCAAACCTCACCGTCATCACCGGCGATCGCCACTGGCAGTATGTCTCCGTTGATCCGGTGACGAAACTGGAGGAGTGGAGCGTGGGCGCCGCGAGCGACGCGCACGCGGGGGGCTGGAACGAAGATCAGCCGCGCCCGATGCACCGCTTCCTCCGCATCAAGCACGGCGGTTTTCTATCGGGCGAAGTGAAACCGGCGGGTGGTGAGGCCAAGCTGACGCTCCGGCTGCACGACGTGG
>JBDSGI010000460.1:0-5257 GCA_039919035.1 Opitutaceae bacterium | reverse complement strand
CGCTGGAATGGCTGGCCGAGGGCAAACCGCGAAACTGGAGATACCTCAACTGCTGAACGGCTTCGCGCTGCCCGCCGGCGCGGGCACGAGGGCGGGATCGACGCCGAGCGTGCCGACGAGCGTCGTGAGATATGCGGGATCGCGGGCCGCGTTGGCGGCGGCGCGGGTGCGGTCGAGGCGGGCCCGAATATCCAGTTTTTCCGCGACTTCGGCGTAGGTTTTGAGGTTGAGGAATTTTTCGAGATAATCGCCGCGCCGATCCCACTCGGCGCTGTCGCGGCGCTGCTGGGCGGCGAGGCGGGCGCGATACCAATCGCTCCCCGCGACGGCGGACGCTTGGAACAACGCGCGGAATTTCGGCGAGCTGGCGTCGAGCCCTTCCCACTTGCCGTCGCGCATGAGGTGCAGCAGGGCGCGGAGCGGCGGCACGGCATGGACGATCGAGCCATCGGAGAAATAACTTTCCGCCGCCGTGCGCATCGCTTGCACGATATTTTCCATGCCTTCGGCGAAGACGGCGGCATCCTGCCGCTCCGGCTGGAGGAGGTCTTCGTCGAAGAGCGTGCTCGGATTGCCGAGCACCCGGCCGCAGAAGGTTTGGACAAAACGCGAGGTGACCCGCCAGCCAAGCCGGCTTGCGAGCACCGGCTTGCCGTCGTGCTGCCAGTCTTTGCAGCGCTCGAGGTAACCGTGGTCGATGAGATATTGCGGCGTGCGCTCTTCGGGCGACATGCGCGCCCAGATTTCGGGGACAAGGAGGCTGACGTCGTGATCGACGCGGCAGCGGGGCCCGAGCCAACCGGCCGCCGAGGCGAAGACGGGCAGATCAGTCAGTGCGTAGGAAACGAAGGCGGCGTTGAGATCGTGAATCGGGGGCAGGGCGTTGAAGGGGCCCTTCGTGAGCGCGCCTTCCGAACCGGCGCCCGTGGTCGAGGGGGATTTGCCGGTCAGGCTCGCGATGAACTCCATGAAGGCTTCGGGGAGTTCCTGATAGTGAATCGGGCCGAACACGCACATTGGCTTCACGCCGCGCTCGGGCGGGTTGAGGCGACGGCCGGCGAGCACCGCGCCGACCGGGAAGAGCGCCGACGCACCGGACGGCACGCGCCGGTAGAGCTGAGCGCCCACCTGGGCGAGGTAGGTTGAGCGCGGGTCCTCAAGATCTGGTCGCAGTTGAAGGTAGCGAGGGTTCTTCGAGGGCTTGCCATCGACAAGGCGCGGGTGCGCCGGGGAGGCGAGATACGCCGGCCGGTCTGCCGCCACGAACTCCGCAAAGAGCGCACGCAGCGGCGCGGTGAATTCGTCGAAACCGATCGCGTCGGCCACAATGGCGCGGGCGTTGTCGTGGGTGAGCGCCTCGTAGTTCGAGAAGAAATTTCCCGGGCGCGAGAAATCTCGCTCGGTGCGCTTGTCGTAGCCGCGGTGAATCGCCTCGTCGGGGCGCTGGAAGAGCGCGGTCTCGCAGTTGTGGACGAATTTGAGCGAGCCGCCGCGCTGGGCCGCGGGCGCGGAAAGGCCCGCGAGCCGCGCGGCCGGCACGACGATGGAGGCGGTGATGTCGTCCTCCGCTTGGATCTTTACGGCGGGATGAAAATCCTTCCGCAGGCTGAATGTGCGCCAGCCGCCGTCAGCGGTGAAACCCACGCGGAGGAAGTGGGTCATCGCCCGCTCGCCCATGAATTTCAGCTCGTTGCCGGGCCGGCCGTTGATCGTGTCGACCGTGAAATATTTGCGCCAGTCGTTGCCCCATTCCGGCTTGTAGACGCGCTTGATCAGCAGGACGAGGTCGCGGACATAGCGCGGGATTGTGCCCAGCCAGGCGTTGTAGGCGTCGGTGTAGTCGGGGCTGCGGCTCAGGAGCTTCACGACGGAGCCGAGCGAGCGCTCGGGGCTGAGCAGCGGTCGACCTTCATCCTTGCGCCGCTCAAGGACGGCGAAGCGATCGCCGTATTCCTTGCCCAAAATTTCGTCGATTAGCTTAAAGTCCGACGGGAGATCGCTGACGAAATTGGGCGCGGTAAAAATCGCGTCGGCGATGGATTTCGAGATTTCGGATTTGCCGCCGCCAGAAACGGTGCAGGGTTTGTGACAGAGCACGCCTTCGGCCGTGGTGCCGCGCAGGCGCCAGCGGCGACCGTCCTCGGGTTTCACCATCTCGACCTTGTAGCCGGAGGGCAGCACGTAGGTTTGGCCGGGGACGATCTTGATGCCCTGCGGCTCGCCGGCGGCGTTGTGCCAGGAAATCGTCTGGGCTCGCAGGGCGAAAAACGCGTCCTGCGGCACGTAGCAGATGTCGGGGTAAACTCGGTCACGCGCCCAGCCGCCGGGCTGCACTTCGGCGCGATCGCCGAACTGCGCGAGCGCCTCGGCAAACGTGTGATTCACGATCGCGAGGTGTTTGCTGAGCCGGAAATCCTCGCCGAGATCGTAGCTGGGAAACACCAGCGCGCCGCCGGCGTGCTCCTCCTCGCACTGGCCGAGGAGGTTGGCGGCAAAACTAATCTGGGCCTTCACCTCCTTCTTGCAGTAGCCAAAATAGTTGTCGGCGATCAGTGTGACGATGGCGCCGCTGGTGTCTCGCATCGTGAGCTTGAAGGCGACGCCGTCGTTGTAGCGCTCGTCGGGCTTTTTCCAGCACATGCCGTCGCGCTGCTGGCGCGGCGTGGCGTCGTCCCACTTGGGCAAACCCAGCTCGCGTTTGGTGAGCTTGGTCAGATGAGTGGCGAGGACGACGCAACCGGTGTGGCCCGTCCAACTTTCGGGATCGAGAGCGGCGTCGTTTTCCGGCAGGTAGGGATCACCGGCATTGCCGAAGATGCGCTCGACGAAATCGAGGTTGGCGACGAGCGCGCCGGGGACGAAGAAGCGCGTCTCCATGGCCCGCCGCGGCGTGAAGCCGGGCACCGCGGGACACACCACGGGCCGGAGATGCAGTGACACGAAACACTCCGCCGACCGCGGGGATTGGGCGGTAAACGGCAGTCGCAGGAGCTCAGCCGGCGGATTCAACGCGTGGCCGAGCAGGCGGCTGAAAACTTCAGGCGGCACCGCTTTTTTATCGTCGGGCACGGGCACGCCAACATCGACAATATGAAAAATGCCTTGGGTGGTGCGTCGGTCGCTGCGAGGGTTGTGCAGCACGCCCTGCCGCACGCGGTGCGACGAGAGAATGTCGCTGCGATACTCGTCCGCCTCCGGCGGGAGGGAAAGAATCTTTGCCAGCCCGGCGCGATCCAAGACGAGCGTGGTCACGGGTAGGCGAGGGGCCTCGCCGTCGAGGTGCTCGTAGAGAAAATTCTGGATGCGCTGATCAACTGGGCAGAGGTAACGGGCGAGGGCGCGGTCCTTTTCGCGGGACAAGGCGAGGAAGTGATCGACGAGCGGGGCGAGGCCGGGCTCGCCGGGCTGGGCGTTCAAACCGGGCTGGCCGATCTCCTTCAGCTTCAGATTCAAGTAGGCGGTGAACTGGGTGTCGAATTCGCCGGAGTAGGCGGCGGTGATGGTGGCGGCGGTGGCTTTTTGTCCCATGAGGAAAGTGATGCGGTAGCTATTTTCGGGCCGGAATGGCCGATTATTCCGGGATCATTGGCGTTCGGGTTGGGCGAGCGACGCCTTTGAGCGGGCTCAGCGATCGCCGTAACCGTTCGGATGGCTGGAGTGCCAGCGCCAGGCGGTCGCGACAATGGATTCGATATCGGAAAATTTCACCTTCCAACCGAGTTCGCGCACGGCCTTGGCGGAGTCGGCGAAGAGCGCCGGCGGATCGCCGGGACGACGCGGGCTTTCGATCACCTTGACGGGCTTGCCGACGATTTTCTCGACGGCGCGGATGACGGCGCGGTTGGAAGTCGGGGAGCCAGTGCCAAGATTGTAGAAAAGTTGTGCGCCGGGCGTGCCAAGTTTCTCGAAGACCGCGATGTGCGCGCGGCTCAGGTCGTCAACGTGGACGTAGTCGCGGAGGCAGGTGCCGTCGGGGGTAGGGTAGTTGGTGCCGAACAACTCGAGGTGAGACCGCTTGCCCGTCGCGACATCGATCGCGACCGGGATGAGATGCGTCTCGGGATGGTGGTCCTCGCCAATGACGCCATCCTCGGAGGCGCCGGCGGCATTGAAGTAGCGGAAGGCCGCGAAGCTCAGGCCGGCCGCGTGCGCGAGCGATTTGAGGGCGTGCTCAATATCGAGTTTCGTCTGCCCGTAGGGATTAATCGGCGCCTGCGGCGTGGTCTCGTGGATGGGGAGGTTGGCCGGCACGCCGAACGTCGCGCAGGTCGAGGAGAACACGAACTTCTTCACGCCCGCATCGATCATGGCGTTGAGCAGGTGCAGGGTGGCGACGACGTTGTTGAAGTAGTATTTCAACGGCGCTGTGACCGATTCGCCGACGTAGCAGTAGGCGGCGAAGTGCATCACCACCTCGATTTTTTCCTCGCGGAGGACGCGGCCGACGAAGGCCTCGTCGCCGAGGTTGCCCTCGTGGACCTTCACGCCCGGCGCGACGGCGCCGCGATGACCGTAAACAAAATTATCCAACACCACGGGCCGATGGCCGGCAGCGACGAGCTGGCGGACGCAGTGACTTCCGATGTAACCGGCACCTCCGACGACGAGAACATTCATGGGAAAATATGAGCCCGATGGATTGCGTTGTCGTTGCGCTCGCCGCAACGACAAATCCGGGCGAGGCAGGTATTGCTTTCGGCGGGCCGATGAGTAGCGATTTCCGACTCTCTCGAAATGAAGGTCTTTCCGCAGTCGCGCATTGTTATCACCGGAGTCGGGCTCACCGCGCCGAATGGCAATTCGCTGCCCGAGTTTCGGAAAAATCTGCTGAACGGGGTCGCGGGCGTGGAGCGGATGGAGATTCGCTACATGGGTTCACAGCTCGCGGGCGTGTGCCATTACGACCCGTTGAAATACCAGAAGAAGAAGGAGGTCCGCGTCGGCACGCGGGCGGGCAGCATCTCGATTTATTGTGCGCGCGAGGCGCTGGCGGACAGCGGCGTGGCGTGGGACGCGGTGGCGAAGGATCGGGTGGGCATTTACATCGGCTGCACCGAACACGGCAACGTCGAGACCGAGAACGAAATCTACAACATCTCGAAGTTTAACTACGACACAAAGTTTTGGTCGCACTACCATAATCCCCGCACCGTCGCCAACAACCCGGCGGGCGAGGCGTCGCTGAATCTCGGCGTGACCGGTCCCGCCTACACCATCGGGGCGGCCTGCGCGGCGGGCAACATGGGCCTGATTCACG